>NZ_JBDGDD010000049.1:0-12745 GCF_040909065.1 Ruminococcus sp. RTP21359st1_H3_RTP21359_211015 | reverse complement strand
TCTCTCGAAAATATTCTGATCTCTCCGATATCTGTTTCCAGAAATCTGTTTAATACTGCGTTTCCAAATGATCCCGTCCCTCCGGTTATCATTAGGGTTTTGTTTGTAAAAAGTGACATACTCATCTTAAACCTTTCTTCTTAACAATTTGTTCCTTTCTTCTGAGTTTAGCCCTAAAAGCAATGTTACCACAGCATATATTCCTACAATCACTACGCCCTTTGCTGCCAAAACAAGCCATCCTCCATTTGGCAATAAAGAATTCATTAAGAATCTAAGCATAATTGTAATGATAATTGGGATACCCATTCGGAAATAGCAATTTACAACAAAACTTGCCATATCAATTTTTAACACTCTCTTATAAATAAAGAGCAAAACCACCGCCCGTAACATATAAGCGATTGAAATAGATATGCAAGCACCAATTACTCCGAAATAGGATGATAGAATGATAGACAATAAAACATTGACCATTCCCATTCCTAAGTTTACCCATGCTTGTAAGTTCACTTTTTTTCTTACAATCATAGCCGTGTTGGCAATTTGCATGGAATTAAAGAAAAGTCCCGGTATGATAACAAGCAAAATACCATAATAAGCATCCAAGTATGTCGGTCCCATCCACAGGTTTATGAATTCTTTCCCGACAACTGCAAATCCTGCTACAATAAGACCGTTGATGGCGTATTGAAATTTACCGACGCTTAACATCAGCGGCATTAATTCGTCTTTTTCTCCGCCGCGTTCATATATTCTTGAGATTTTCGGCATAAACATACCGTTTATGGCTGTTGTAATTGTATAAGTATATCCTTCAATAGTTGCTACAATTCCAAACAATGCAATTGCAGCACTGCTTGCCACAGTACCCAGTATAGAAGGCGTAATATTAAATACAAGTCTCTGTGCCAAAGACGAGATTGTAACCCATATGGAAAAACCGAAAATGTCTTTGTAGAGTGAAAAGTCAGAGTATTTCCAATTAATCTTCAGAGTTAAATGAATATTATGAAGAATAAACCCTTCTTTTTTTAACTTTGCAATATACTCTCTAGTCCTTGTTTCATCTGTATCGTCCATATAATCAAAATTACATGCAACATGCACTTCACAATTCAAGTTATTCTTTAAATATTCCAAATTTTCTTTATTGAACCACTCAATAAATGATACGACGCTAGCAACAACGAGAACTTTTTTTATATTTTCACTTTCCAACGTTTCACTTCCATTCAAAATACTTTTCGCCTGCTTCTGCTTCGCTTCATACTCCACCTCAGCTACCTTCTCAGTCCTCAGCAACCAATCCCCAAAATCCTCAGCAGTCGCCATATCTTCCTGAGTTATACCCTCTTGCTTTATAAACGCTTTCTTCACAGTATCGACTATGATCTTGACATCACCTGCAAAGCTTACATTCTGAATGTATTTTCTATCCCATTCAAGCTTTTCTTCCCATGAAATGCCGTTACGACCATTTACCTGAGCCAAACCTGACAAACCTGGTTTTGCAGTATGTCTAGCCCTTTGCTCTTTCGTCATAAAGGTCATATCTCTGACTAATTGTGGACGTGGACCAATTACAGACATTGTACCATTTAGAATATTAAATGCCTCCGGAAGTTCGTCAAGACTTGTATTTCTCAGCCACTTGCCAAACTTCGTAAGTCTCACATCATCTGGAAGAAGCTCACCATTCTCATCACGTTCATCAGTCATGGTACGAAACTTGTACATTTTAAATACCGTTTCCTTGCCGTCTTTGCCAATCAGACCAGGACGATCCTGAGTAAATAGAACCGGACTTCCCAATTTCAGTTTAACAAGAGCTGCAACGCCCAAATATAGCGGAGAAAAAACAACTATAGCAGCCGTAGCGCAGGCTATATCGAGTATTCTCTTGCCATACTTCTCATAGAAGCCCATTTTTCTTTTTTCAATAGGCTCTATCAAATCTGCTTCATATGTAGTTTTCTCAGCTTTTTTCTTCATAATACGAGCCGCAATTGCAGTAGCACCTACAACAGCACCCGTAAGCAAAGCAAATTTCTTACTCTTTTTCAAACTGCCTCTCCTTACTCAAAACAACTCCTGATAACTCGAATAATTCTCTCCTGCTGTTCCTCAGTCATCTTATTATCGCTAGGCAGGCAAGCGCCTCTGTCAAAGATATCAGCGCCTACATCTTCTGCACCGCCTGCAATATAAGCATTTGTGCGGCATCTGATACTGCCGTTATGACCAACACACTCGTGCATTCTGTACATAGGCTGCATGTGCATTGGCTTCCATATTGGTCTGCCCTCTGCATTTATGCTTGCTATCGCTTCCAAAATTTCAGTAGGACAAGTCTTGCCAGCTTCTTTGATGTACAAAGCCTCGCTGTCATTTCTGACCTGCTTGCACATTGCGTCTTTATCTATGATAAGTGCAGACAGCTAATAATTTGGCTCTGTTCCCTCAACGATAGGATTCATTTTAACGGGAAGCCCTTTAAGACCCTCTTTGTATCTCTCGTATATTGCTTTTTTCTGCGCAATATGCTCCTCAAGATGCGGATACTGACCACGAACGACTCCTGCAATAACATTCGACATACGATAGTTGTACCCGACCTCTTCATGCTGATACCATGCCGCATTCTCACGAGCCTGCGTTGACCACTTACGAGCCTTGTTTGCATCTTCAAGGCTGTTAGTCAGCAAACATCCGCCGCTAGAACCAGTTATTATCTTATTGCCATTGTAGCTTACAGCGCTGTAATCGCCAAAGCTTCCACACTGTCTGCCGTCAATGGTAGCACCCATAGCCTCAGCAGCGTCCTCGATCAAAAGCGCACCATGCTTCTCGCATATCTTCTTTATCTCGTCCATTCTTCCAGGAAAACCGTATAACTCAGCGCTTACTACCAGCTTGACTTCAGGATACATCTCAAAAGCCTTTTCAAGCGCCACAGGATCCATGTTCCAAGTATCTCTGTCAGTGTCGATAAAAACAGGGATACCGCCCTCGTAAACAACTGGGTTGAGAGTAGCGTCAAAGGTCATGTCGCTGCAAAAAACTCTCCTGCCCTCAAGAGCGCCATGAGATATAGCAGGCTTGCCATAAAGCCTCTCGCCAGCAAGCTTACAGCACAAGTGAAGCGCAGCCGTGCAGCATGAAAGGCCAACAGCATACTTGACTTCAGACTTCTCCGCCGCTATCTTCTCGACCTCATTTATATTCTTACCGACTGTAGACATCCAGTTGGTATTATAAGCCTCAGTAACGTATTCAAGCTCCTCACCATGCATTGTAGGTGACGCAAGCCATACTTTTTGTTTAAAGGGTTCTATTTTTTTCATTATTTTTCCCTCTTCCATATTTACTTCATATAAGTAACAATAATTACACTTGTTCACGTTAATAATTTTATCACAAAATTTTAATCTAGTCAAGTATTTGCCCCATACTTATGTATAATTTTTCAAGAATCGTACATTTTCAGTGTAATATACAATGCTAACCATTTACAAAAAGCTCAGTTTGTGCATTTTTATACTAAGCTGACAGCTATAATTTTCTTCATTTAAAATTGTTAAATCATGAAACGTTTTGAAATTTTTTTACCACAAGATTTTTGATGCAGACAAAAGCTGACTTGATTTTTATCTGCATTTTACACGGCTTTTATTGATTATCAGGCAAAACCAGCATATAATCATAATAGTAATTATGGCGAAGTATGAGAAATATGATTGGAGCGGTGTTTATGATAGTAAAAATTTTCTGTGCGGTTTTGGTAGCCCTTGGAGTGAGCGTTGCAATTGTTCTAGGCGGTCTGATAATTTTGGCTTCTTGTGTTAGTGGCAGAAAAAAGCCCGCTGGTGACAATACCGCTGATGACGAGGACACATTTATGTACACAAATTATATGCAGGGATTTTACCTATAACTTTTTCTACCCTGCCAAGCTTTTCATATAGTATAATAAAGTGAAGAGTGCTTTGCCCATAAGCATTCTCCACTTTTTGTATACCATTTTTTATTCTACCACTCGACCCCCAAAAACTATTGACACAGCCCGGAACTTGTGCTATACTCTCAACAAAATCAAATGAAACTACACACAGAAAGGGCGTTTTATAATGACTGAAAAAGAAAAAATGCTTGCTGGAAAGATATATGACTCCTCCGACAAGGAGCTTGCAGAATTGAGGACAAAGGCTCACAAGCTTTCACAGCAGTACAACAGTTTGTATGAAGATGATGAGAGAAGAAACGCTATCCTTGACGAGCTTCTTCCCGACCATGGCGAGGGATTTTTCTCCAAGGTCCTGTGTATTTTGACTATGGCGTTTTCACAAAGTTCGGCTCAGGCTGCTATGCAAACTTCAATCTGACAGTGCTTGACACCTGCCCTGTGACGATTGGCGACAACGTGTTTTTCGGTCCCAACTGCACCATTGCCACACCTGTTCACCCATTCAGATGGCAGGAGCGTAACATGAAGAAAAAGTCTGACGGCACTGTTTATGATGATGAATACGGCAAGCCTATCACAATACACTCCAACTGCTGGATAGCGAGCAATGTTGTCATCACAGGCGGAGTTACCATAGGCGAGGGCTGTGTTATCGGTGCAGGAAGCGTTGTCACCCGTGACATACCGCCAAATTCTCTTGCGGCAGGAAATCCATGCAGAGTTATCCGTGAAATAACGGAAGAGGATTCTGTCAAGTACAAAGCAGAACTTTTCTAGGCACACAAAATTACCCCTGACCAGAAAATGATCAGGGGCATTTTTATCGTCTGTCGGATCATTGAGTATAGACCCATTTTTTATCGGACCACGCTCCGTTATAAGTCTTTCCGCCTTTGACAGTGTAGCTTCTTACACGGACGTAATATTTTTGATATCTTGCAAGTCCAGAAACTGTCTTTTTATCGGTGCGGTTGTTTGTTACCTTTACGCTTTTTGCTCCCTTAAAGTCGGAACGCTGTGAGTATGATATTTCATATCCCGTGGCAGAGCCTTTCTGTGCATAATCTATAAAGAAGCCTGCATATGTACCATAAAGCTTCTGTATCACCTGCTTTGCAGGATAGATAGCAAAGCTTTTGGTAATAACTCCGCCGTAAATGCCCTTGCCTGTGATAGTCACCTTTGCGGTGCCGACCTTTGTGTTTGCAGAATATTTCACAGTGTAGTCTGTGCCGTTTTTAAGGGTCTTTGAGCCGTATTTTACTGTGATCTTCTGCTTTATCGCCTTGCCTGTAAAGCTTTTTGAAGAAATACCGCTGACCTTTGCGTTTGCAAAATTAGTCTTTGCCGTCACAATGCTTTTAGCGTCTGACCAATTGCCGTAATAGGTCTTTCCGCCCTTGACAGTATAAGAGCGAACTCTTACATAATATGTCTTTGAAGCTCCTAATCCAAGTACCGTCATCTTATCCGTCTTGTTGGTGGTGGATCTGTATGTGGAAGCATCTGAAAAATCAGATTTTGTGCCATACTGGACCTCATAGCCTGTTGCAGATCCTTTCTGCACAAAATCCACAAAAAAGCCCTTGTATCTTGTTTCAAGCACCTGTATCTGCTGTTTTGCAGGATTTATAACAAATGAAGCGGTCTGCTTACCCTTATAATTGCCGTAAAATTCAACCGTTATCTTGCCCGTGCCAACATTCACGTTTGAGAAATACATCACCATATAATCAATATAACGCTCTAGGGTCTTATTGCCGTCCTTTATAAGCACATCAGGTGTTATCTCCTTGCCGGTGAACGACAGTGGTGTAGCATAATAAAGCTTGAACTTGGAAGCGTCCTTTGGCTGGATAGTAAAGCTTTTTGCAACAGAGCCTCTGTATTCGCCTTTTCCAACAAAGGTCATTTTTGCAGGTCCTGCGTTAAGATTGGTCTTATAATAAACAGTGTAATCCACGCCCTCTTTAAGCTCTTTGCCCTCATAGGTGAGCGTTACGTCAGGCTGTTCAATATTCTTTCCTGTGTATGTGAAGCTGTTCTTGAAGCCTGATATCTCGCAGTCTGCAATGAGCTTGCTGTCAGAATACTCCGCTGTGACAGTCATATCCTCCGTGACGTTTTTATAGTCCTTGTCCCAGCCTGTAAAACGCAGACCCTTTATAGCAGGGGCTTTCGGAGCTTTTGCAGACTTACCATATTCCACTGTCTGCTGACTTATAACCTTGCCGTCCTTATCCACAAACGTAACGTTATATGTATAAGGCTTCCATGCGGCATAAAGAGTCTTTGCACCGCCTGAATATGAGATGCTTTCTATTCTTTCACCTGAAAGTGCAGCGTTATCATACCAGCCTGCAAAGTCTGCACCCTCTTTTGTCGGCTCGGAAAGCGTAACGCTTTCGCCTTTGCTGAGGTATTCTGGATTGCCTGTGCTGTTCGTGCCGCCATTTAAAACATAGTCGATAGTGACAAATTTTGCTTCAACAAGCTTTGCCTTTACTGTGCTGTCAGCAGTATAAACTGTATTCGCATCGACAGCAATGCCGTTCTTGTACCATTTAAGAGCATAACCGCTTTGCACTTTGACAGCAGGATATTTCACCTTGCCGTCATTATCAGTGCAGGCATAATGCTTGCCGTCAGGGGCTTCAAATGTTATCTTGTGGGAAGCCTGCTCCCCAGGACGAGTTAGCCTTGCTTTGCCGCCTGCCATTGTCCACCTGCCGCTGTCTGTCTGCTTTCCACCAACGGTATTCAGCGAATAAGCTGCAGAGCTTGTAACGTTAGACAAAGCCGTTTTCTTTACCTTGCTGTCAGAAAAGTTGCCGTTATACCAGCAAACGGCATATTGCTGTCCATAATAAAAAGCGTCATTATCAATGCTGCCCACCATAGCTTTAGCATTTGAACTGCTTGACTTTGCAAGGTCTGAAGCACACTCTGTCAGGGTCAGACCACCTGCTTTGCCCACGATTCCGCCTGCCGAGCTTGTACCCTTGACAGTTCCGCTGAACGTACAGCGTTGGATAGATACCGCATCAAATTCACCAACGATCCCGCCTGCGTACTTACCGCTGACAGTTATTTTCTCAGCACTGAGATCTCTTATCTGCGCTCTGTCCTCAGCATAGCCAAACAGACCTGCATAAGAATTGTTTTGGATAACAGCGTTTTTCAGAACGTGTCCGTTGCCGTCAAAATATCCGCAAAAAGGCTTTGAAGCCGTTCCTACTGCCGATATCTTTGCACCACCGAAGTCGATGTCTTTTTCAAGCACAACACGCTTTCCTGCAAAGCTTTCACCGCCTGATACACGCTTTGCGAAGTTTTTCCAATCCGTCGCTGTCTTTATAACAAGGCTTTGTTCCTTTATCTCTTTCGCCTTTGCCTTTATAAGAAGCTTGGCATTGGTAATATCGTTCTTTGATGCGTTTTCGTCTGCAATAACTTTCTTGCCGTTGTTGACCTCACGCTCATAACCGCTCTGCTTTTCATACTTTGCCACAAGTGTTTCAAGCTCGCTTTTATCAGACTTATCTATATCATCGGTATAGGCAAATATTATAGGCTGACCAGTATAAGCGTCCTTGTCGGTAACGTCCGTCCAACTGTCGCCGTCATTGGAAATATACGCCTGACCCGGCTTCATGACCCCGTCTGAATAGCCATAAACGGTCACATAGCCTGAGCCGTCATCACCGCTGAATGTCATCACGACAGAATATCTTTCGCCCTCGTCAAGCTCAACATCAGGGATATCCACAGTATAAAAGCCGTCGCTCTGCACCTTTCCGCTGACCTCACATTCAAGTATCCCCACAGGAGTGCTGTCTGAAACAGAAGTGTAGACCTGCACGGTGTAGTCAGACTTTCCAGTGTAGCCAAGATACATAAAGCCCACTTTGTCAAGAAGCTCGTCTTTTTTTGCTGTAAAAACATCAGCACCGCTCATTTTGTTTTCATTGCTAACATAAAATATAGAATTATCCTTATTAGCAGGATAATGGTAATTATTATCACAGCTTTCAGTGAGGTCGAACGCCACCCAATCGGTCATTTCTGCCTCTTCATAGGATATCCAGTAATAACCGTCCGTGCCACTGGATACTCCCCAAGAGCCTTTCACGAGCCATGCCCCGTTTTTCTTTGGCTGATAGCCTGCAAGGAAATTTGACTTGCTATAATTATCATCCCAGCCCACTACGCTTACGGCATGATTTATTCCACTATATTTTGTAGTTTCCGGATCGTAATAGCTTTTGTTATCAAAGGTCATATACAGGTCGTCTGCATAATAGCTCACCATTACTCCGCCAAGCTCTTTTATCTTGTTTTTAATGGCGTTTCGTCCGCCTGTGATAGTGGAAGCGTAATTAAGCTGATATTCGCAAACGCCCTTTTTATCCTCAGATACGATAGTGGCTTCCGTTCCGTCGGACACGAAAGGCTCATATTCATCATAGCAAAGTCCTCTATGAGCCGACATTGCAAGGGACGAATCCATCCACGTTCCGCCGCAATCCCATATTGACTCGTCAAATCCGCCGTTAGCATATGTAGAGAGGACAAGGCTCGGCACAGAAAACTGCACGTTTTGATTTTCAAGCCCCTTTTGAATAAGATTGCTCTCTGTGCAGGAAAGTGCCGCAAACGCCCAGCAAGTGCCTGTCTGGAACTGATTTTTGATAGTCGTCAGCGTATTCTTAGATCTGGGGTCATATTTCGCAGGCAGCGAAGCCGTTGCCTTTTGTGCATAAGCTGAAGCCCCGTCGTCCGTATCGGCCAGATCTTCATCAGCGATCTCCGATTTTTCCAGACCTTCCTTTTCGTAGCCATAACCATTATCAGTAAATATTATCCTGCCCATCTTGAATTTCGGGCTGTCATTATCTCCGCCATGCTCCATATCCGCAAAAGCTGCGCAAGGAAACTGCACTGACAATATCGCTGCCGTCAAAATGGCGGCACATTTATAGATCACCTTCATAAAGATCTCCTTTCTGCTTTTCTGTTATTTAGTTGCACAAAGTTTCTTTTGGTTACTATTTTAATGATTACTTTTTTATCTCTTTCTCCCCACTGAGATAATATTTTTCTTAGTAAGCACAAGCAGCACAATGCCAAGCAAAAGTATCAGCGGCCAAGTGAGATACGGTCTTTTATCATTATCAATATCGGTCACGACCTTATCAGGCTCACCGTTTTTATCAGTGTTGTAATACACGTTCACTTTTTCGTTCTGACTCACATAATATGTGCCTGTGAAGATCTCTCTTGTGTACTCCTTGCCGCCAACATCAAAAGCGACAGTTATGTAATATGTTTCAGCTTTGTTGCTTGCCTTTTTGTTATGTCCCCAAGTTTTCAGCTCATGGTCTATCCACTTCACATAGCCTGTGGTTTTCTCAGCACTTGACATGAAAACCCTGTTTGAAACATACTTGCTGAGATTATAGATAGTAGAGAAACCACCCATAAGAATAAAAACGATACTCAGAGCGATAAGCCCTGCATTTTGCTTTTTCATTTGATATACCCCCTGAACAGAAATGTTGTGTTAATATGAATTTATTATATCATATGAGAACATGGAAAGTCAATAAGCCTATCCCATCTTTCCATAAGTCTTATGGACATATTTATTAGTACGGTTTTGATCGTTGAGGTAAGCCGCTATTTTCTTTCTGCTGTAAGGACTTTTTTATAAGATCATGTTGAAACTTTATTTTCTTCATTTTTTGAACAATTCTTGACTTTGTTGCAAATCTGTGTTATACTAATCATAAACGAACGGTCGGTACGCATAAAAGGAGCGAAGCAACATGAAAACAACTGAGCAACAGCACAATGAGCGGAAACGTGAACTAATGGAAAAGTGCTTCGAGTGCTATGCGGAAAACGGGCTCACAGGCACAGGAATTAAAGCACTAGCCGATGCGTGCGGATGCACGAAAGCAAATTTGTATTCGTATTTTAAAAACCTTGATGAACTGATCATTGAGTCAACGGCATACTGTATGGAAAAGGTTGAGGACGACTTTATGGAGATGGCACCCACCGACCCCGAGGATGTTGTCCGTTTTGTGAAGGAGGTCCCGTATTGGACAGCAAAAAAGCATGGAAAAAAATATCGCCTGATGTATCAGATATATACGCACCCGAAGTATATCGAGCACGGCAAGAAATTCTTTGAAGGCGTGAACGAACGCTATACCGAGTACGCCAAGCAGCTGGAGCCGAAGATCGGCATTCCCTATACGGTCATCACGCCGCTGATCTTTATATTCGTCCGCGCCTGCGTTCATTATGCGATGTTTGAGGATGAATATTATTTGAAAACCCAGATGGAGGTCTTAAAACAGGGGGTCGCCCTGTTTGTGGATAAGTACAAAGCAAACCAAGCATAAGCCAATCGACCGCCGCTCATTTACGGCGTGGGCAGCGGCGCAAAGCTCCGCCGTGATAAACAATTCCGAACGGAGGAAAAAAGATGAAAACAGAAAAAAAACTACTCACAGGTACACTTTTGGCGCTTTGCACCGCTCTTTTGGTGCTTTGCAGCGTGCTTGCCATAGGATGGAGCAAGGCGGCAAAAACAGGCGACGCACTGCCGGAGGTGCGAAACAACGGCACGGCGATTCAGTGGAAATACGGCGACGAAGCCGACTGGCACGACCTTGTGGCGCTTACCGAGCTGCGGGGCGCTGCCGGAGAAAACGGAACAGACGGTAAGAACGGCATTAACGGCGTTGACGGTAAAGACGGAGCCGATGGAAAAAACGGCAAGGATGGAATTGACGGTGCCAACGGTAAAGACGGAGCCAACGGTAAAGACGGAGCCAACGGCAAAGACGGTATCAACGGCACTGACGGCATTAACGCCAAAAGCATAGAGGTGCAGCGAGCTGAAACCCACATACAGTGGCGTTACGAGGGCGATGAGTGGCAGGACCTTGTGGCGATAGCCGACATCACAGGTCCCACCGGGCAGAAAGGTGCAGACGGAGCAAACGGAAAGACACCGGAGTTCCGTGTAAGCGAAAACACCCTGCAGTGGCGCTATGTCGGCGATGAAATATGGCTGAACCTGTACGATCTTTCGGTTTTGAAAGGTCTTGACGGCAAGGATGGTATAAACGGAAAAGACGGAGCCGACGGCAAGGACGGAACAAACGGACAAAACGGCTCTGACGGTGTGGACGGAAACACCCCGTTTATCGGCGAGAACGGCAACTGGTGGATTGGAGAAACCGACACCAGCGTAAAAGCCGCAGGCATTGACGGCACAGACGGTGTTGACGGCACAGACGGCGAAAAGGGAGACAAAGGCGACAAGGGAGATAAAGGCGAAAAAGGAGATAAAGGCGACAAGGGCGATGCCGGTCAGAACGGCAGCTGCCCGGGGTATTTTCATGCAAAAGCGTCAGTAGGGACGGCTCTTCTTCAAAACCATTCCGCAAGAATTGGATTTACTGAAAAAATAAACAGAGGCGGTCTGATTTCAGCTTCCCCAGATGAAATTACGCTGAAAAAGGGGCATACATACAATATCATCATAAGCGGCTCTCTGGGAGTCGGCTCGAACGCTCCCGGGAGCACCGGTTATTATTGCATCCAAATGACAGACAGCAGTGAGGATGCAGATTTTTGCAGGGATATCACACGCATAAAAAGAGATGGAACAAAACTTCCGTATAGTAACGACTATCATTCCTTTAACTTCAACAGAATGTATGACGCATCAGCCAAAGATATAACATTGAAATTTATATTTGAGCAATCGGAATACAATACACTTCTTATGGAGTTCATCGGCACCATTACCATAACCGCTCTTGACTGAGCCGATATACACGAAAACAGAGGTAACGGAAAATAAAAAAACGAATACTCAGTATCATGCTCACCCTTTGTATGGTTCTTTGCCTTGTGTTGACAAGTGTATTTGCCGAGGATAATATGGCAGCGAGTGGGACGGCGGAAGTTTCCACAGCGGCGGAACTGGTTTCAGCAATCAGAGAAGATTCATACGGAACAGTCAAACTGACGTCAGACATTACCATTTACACCACATTAGTGGTCAACCGCACCGTCACCCTTGATCTCAACGGTTATGTGCTGAAATACAGCAGCAGTGCAGGGCATGTAATCACTGGGTCCAGTGGTATTTTGACAATTGAAAACAGTGACTATACAAAATCGCACAATTTCCAAAAGAAGTATAATTTATATGTAAATGATTTTTTTGAATTTTGCTCCGTTTAAAATCATACTAATTTTAGCTTTTAATTTTTTTCATTCCAAAAACCGCCCCATTTCGTTCTATAAATTACCTCTTATAATCAAATCATGCAGACATATAATATTATTGCAAACCCGAAAAACAAATGAAAAGGAGATACGAAAATGAAAGGTATCACAACTCAGGAAGGCAGAGAAACACTTAACAAGTTCAAGATGGAAGCAGCTAACGAAGTTGGCGTAAACCTCAAGCAGGGCTACAACGGCGATCTTACAGCTCGTGAGGTCGGCTCTGTAGGCGGTCAGATGGTCAAAATAATTAGTCCTGAACAACAATGGATATTTACCCGAAACAGCGTAAGAAACACAGGTCATTGCATCGAGATTACATATGCCGTTAGACTGTCAGTATAGGAGCAGCACAACGATATATTTTCTTATCAAAAGGCGCTGTAAAAAAAGCGCAACAAAGCCCGTGGATTTCCTCGATATGGAAGCTCACGGGCTTTAATATATCACACAGCAAAAAAG
>NZ_JBDGDD010000048.1:0-14113 GCF_040909065.1 Ruminococcus sp. RTP21359st1_H3_RTP21359_211015 | reverse complement strand
AAAGACTGCTTTCCTACCCTTTTAAGGGTGGTTGCAGTCTTTTTTTATTGCGCGTTTTTTTACAGCGCCTTTTTTTGCTTATTCTTCACTTGCCTGATATGCGGAAAGGAATTTCTCGTAGATATCGGGATAATGTTTTTTTAGTCTTACAGGCTTAAGGTCGGAGGTGGTGAAGCAGTGGGAGGTGTGGGCAAGGCAGGCTGTTTTCTTAGTGGTAAGGTCAAAGATCTCATAGTCAAGCTCATAGGCACAGCCGTTGAACTTTGACAGCTTACAGCGCACTTCAAACTCATCTCCGAAACGGACGGGATATTTATAGTGTGTTTCCACGGAGAGCACTGGGGAAACTATCCCTCTTGCCTCTATCTCGTGGAATGGGCAGCCAAGCTGCTCCATAAGGTCAACACGGGCTTCCTCAAGCCAGCGGACGTAATTTGAATGGTGGATTATATCCATGCGGTCTGTTTCATAATAAAAGGCTTTTCTTTTGTAGGGGGTAAGTGTCATTTTATGTCCTTCTTTCTGTGATTTTGACGTTGACGTTATATATGGGTGTGATAAAAATAGCGGGCGACCAATGGCCGCCCCTAATTGCTGCTAAGTTATTCAAGCCAGATGAAGTTGTTGTCAGAGTTCACAAAGTCCATATTATAAAGGAAAATGACCTTTGTTATACCGTTGTCTTTTACATACTCGCTGACGGTCTTATCCATGATGTGGTAATAACGCATATCTATCATTGTGATGTGCTTATACTTGTCGGCAAAGTATGGCATAACTGTGTTTGCGTAGCTGTCCTTTATAATAAGGACGTGTTCATCGCTTTCACCGTTTGTTTCTATTTCCGTGAGGGCAAAGTTTCCGCCCATGAATGTGGAGTATTTATCCTTTTTGGTCTTGAATGAATCGTCAAAAATGGTGTCTGTTTGTTTGTTTTCTTGAACATAATTTACCTTTACGCTGTTGTCAGGGTTTGTGTAGAAGTGCATTTCGTCAGCAGCGGAGAAGTTTGTTGGGGCTTTTGAATAAAGCGTGCCATGAAAGTCCTTTACAGTTTCTATATTGTAGGATACCTGTGGGATATCTTCATTCATGGCTGTCATAAGTGCGTCAAATCCCACTTTTGCGCCCTCGGCTGTCCAGTGGTGGTCGGTCTTATAGAAAACCTGCGTGGACTTTGCGGCGTCTTTGAGCTGGTCATATGGGAAGCAGAGTTTTATCCTGTCGCTGAGGATAGAGCTTATATACTTTTCGCTTTTAAGCTGATCGTCGGTCTGTGTGACCGCAGGGAGCTTGTCTGACATAACGGAAACTGCATTCGGCACAAGAAGAAAGCTTACGTCGACGGATTTATCAAGGCTGTCAGCAAAATCATTAAGACAGCTTATATTTTTCTCGATAAGAGGTCTGTTTTCCTGATAGTCTTGGAGATAATAGCCGTCCTTGCCGAAATATACACCGTTCTGATAGTTTTTCAGAAGCGTGCGGTCGGTGACTGTTTTAAGACTCACAAGCTGGTCTTTCATGAATATCTGATCGGACATATAGCTTTCGATATCCGATGTGAACTCGCCTTTTTCAAGCTTTTTCCACGAAAACTCAGGGGCTTGCTGTAGATAGCGGTTCTCATTTTCGGAGAATTCACGGTCCTCGGAAATAAAACTTGCCACTGCAAAGCCGAATATGAACAGCAGAAAGCACACTATCATAATATAGTTTTTAAGTTGTTTTTTCATATCTGCCGTCCTCCTTTAAAATCTGAAATACAGGAACGGATTGAATGAATTACCTGCAAGGTAGGCGGTGGAAACTGCCAAAAGTGTTAATGCAAACAGCGGTTGGAGTATACAGCCGCATATCTCAGGACACTTGATCTGAAGCTTAAGGCAGAGCTTTTTTGGAAGCTGTGTTGAAGCTATCACAAGTATCACTATTGTTACTGCATACTGTGCGAGCCAGAACACTGTTTGGTGATTTATGAGAGGAAGTCCCCCTGCGCCGAACATATTTTTGAAGTTCTGTGTGAGCTTGCCGAAGTCTTCGTAGGAGAATATTCCCCAGCCTATGACTATAAAAAGAAGTGCATAGAGGTGCTGGAAAAATGCAGGTATCTTTTTCAGGGCTTTGCCCAAGAAAAGCTTTTCACATAGGAGTATCACACCGAAGTACACACCCCATAGCATAAAGTTCCAGTTTGCACCGTGCCAGAAGCCTGTGAGAAACCATACTATCATGATGTTAAGGCACTGTCTTGCTTTGCCCTTGCGGTTACCGCCAAGTGGGATATAGACATAATCTCTGAACCAGCTTGAAAGTGACATATGCCAGCGTCTCCAGAAGTCTGTGATAGAGGTGGAGATGTAAGGGTAGTTGAAGTTCTCGAGAAAGTCGAAGCCGAACATTTTGCCAAGACCTATCGCCATATCGGAATAGCCTGAGAAGTCAAAGTATATTTGGAAGGTATAGGCTATTATGCCCAGCCAGCTTGCGGCAACGCTCAGTTCAGATTGTGCTGAGTTTGAGATAGTGTCGAAAAGCTCGCCGATAGTATTTGCGAGAATGACTTTTTTGCCAAGACCTATGGAAAATCTCCACACGCCCTGTGCAAAATGCTCTATGCTCTCGTTACGCTTTTTGAGCTGTTCCGCAACGTCGATGTATCTTACGATAGGACCTGCGATAAGCTGTGGGAAAAGGGCAACATAGGTGGCAAGGTCAAGGAAGTTCTTCTGACTTCTTACTTCGCCCTTATAAACGTCGATAACGTATGAAAGGGTCTGGAAGCTGTAGAATGAGATACCGATAGGGAGGGCCAGACCCAAGGTCTTTATCTGCGTGCCGAAAATGCTGTTTGCCGCACCGATGAAAAAGTCGGTATATTTAAAAAACAGAAGAAGTCCGATGTTCCACACCACCGCTCCTATCATTGCGATGAGCGGAGTGTATTTTTTTGCGTTTTTACGCTGTTTGTCTGCCAATAGTCCTGTTATATACGCAACGATAGTGGAAGCTATCATGAGGACGATATAAACAGGTTCGCCCCATGCGTAAAACACAAGGCTGAAAATAAACAGCACCAGATTGCGTGTTATGCGTGGGACGATATAATACGTTATCAGTACAATAGGCAGGAATGCGAACAGAAATGTTGTACTTGAAAAAAGCATATATTTATTACTCCTAGCCTATTATCTCTTTTGCTTTATCGTTATCGTTTGAAAGACAGAGGTAAACATAATTGCCGTTGGTTACAAGAACAGGGTCATTAAGCTTTGTCATTTCCTCCGGAACATAGTTTTCAAAAACCTTTTTCTGGCTTTCGACTCTTGCTGTAAGTGTATCTGCGATAGCCTTTGCACTGTCTGCGTCCTTGGCTTCAAAGCAGTCTATCTCTTCGGCTGTTCCTCCTGATGAGCTTACATAGACCTTAGCCTTTGTATAGCTGTCTGCTGATATGCCGATTATCTTTTCTATCTTTGCTTCGTCAAGCTCTGCGAGCTCGTCCTTGAACTCTATGCCGTCCTTGAGCTTGTCCGCAACGGCTGTTACGTCAACGCTTTCGTTTGTCTGAGCGGCTGCCGCTGAATTTGCGGAGTTTGCTGTGCTGCTGTCAGAGTCTGAACCGCAGCCTGTAAGTGCTGCTGTGCCCATGCACATAACTGCCATAAGAGTGCAGAGTATCTTCTTTGTTTTCATAATTCTTCTTTCCTTTCTTATGTGTTGTCGATTATATAGTTGAGCCACTTGTCGCAGTATTCGCTCATAAGGTGTATTCCGTCTGAGGAGGCTTCCTCCGGAAGAGTGCCGTCTGCACCTGCTACAGCGGAGGTACAGTCAAGATAATTTATACCTGTCTGTTGTGCCACCTCTGAGATAGCCTGATTGAATGTGGCTACATTTGTGTTATTTATGGCGTCGCCCTGCAAGCTTCTTGAAGCTGTTACAGGGAGGATAGATTCAGCATAGATAACAGCGTCAGGCTGTATCTCCTGAATTTTTGTGATAAGCTGTGTATAATAATCCTTGAAGGTGTCGATATAAGGCCAGCCAAGCTCGTTAGTGCCGAGGTTTATATACACTCTGCCATATTGTCTTTCTCCAAGAGCGTCGATAACAGTACCTGCATTGCCGTTTGAGAGGGTGATGTTCTGGTCTGTCATAACGGTGTCGATGTGCATTCCCACAGAGCAAAGGAATGTTGCTTTTGGCTTATCGCAGTTGTTTTGCAGACCAACTGTTCGTGAGTCGCCTATGAAAACTGCGTCGGAAAGGTCGTCGGCGTCATCATGGGTAACTGAGCTGTCAGTAAGGCTTTCATCTATGCCACTCTCATCAATCATGCTTTCTGCCTGAGAAGAGTTGTCCGCATTGCTCTCGGAGCTTTCGCTCTCTGCTACAGAGCTTGAAGCTGACATCTTCTTTGCTTCCACAGCCCTGCTGTTGCCGCTTCCTGCATGGAAGCCCCATATTGCCGCAAATGCTATGCACACAAGACAACTCAATGACACTATGCTTTGCTGTGCTGTGGCTCTTTTTTTTCTTATATTTTTCAAATTGCTACCGTGTTGGCTCTCCATTATACTACCTCTTATATTATCTCTCCTGACCTGCAAAAATGCAGATCCGTTTCAAAGATTATCATAACACATTTTACAGCCTTTTTCAAGTGCTTTTTAGTCGAATTAAGGATTTTCTTCACTTTTTACAAACAGACGCAAAAAAGTCGGGAGAATTTGTTCTGCCCGACTTATTGTTGACAATTTATTCTGTATTATTTGTTTGTTTGAGTTTTATTTCCAAAGCTTTTCAGGATAAACGCCAGCCTCTATAAGCTTTGCGATATCGGCTTTAACGGTTGGCTTATCCTCTTTATATGTAACGCCGAACCACTTATCGTGAGTTTCCAGAAGCTTGCAGTCTGCAACACCTGTTTTTATCATTGTATCGATACCCGCAGGGAGGAGAAACTCCGCTGTCAGGCTGTCTTTATTTTCTTTCATAAAGTCTGTGAACATACCATTGAGCTTATCTATAAAGCCGTCAGGGCAAGCCCACATATTCATTGACACATAGCAGTTCTCGTCAAGCTCGGCTGTTTCTTCCTCGCCTGAATAGACCTTGCCGTCATTCTCACGGCGGATATTGTAGGTTTCAACAACGTCTGTGAGCATAGAGTCTTTCACTTCACAGACACCTCTGTTCACTGCACCGAAGTCGCTTAGAGTGTTTTTCAGTATGAAGCCTGCCATGCCGAGATGAAGCTTTTTGCGATCTGAGTTCTCATTGCAGAGAAAATCGTGGAGCTTCACAAAAGCTTCCTTGCCGTAAAAATCATCAGCGTTTATTACTGCGAAAGGCTCGTTTATAACGCCCTTGCAACAGCAGACTGCGTGACCGTGACCCCACGGCTTAACACGTCCCTCAGGTACGGAATAGCCCTCCGGAAGACAGTCAAGCTCCTGATAAACGTAATCTATCTTGACATACTTTGAGATACGGTCGCCTATCATTTTATCAAAGGCATCACGGATATCCTTTCTTATAATGAATACGACCTTGTCAAAGCCTGCCTCAACGGCGTCATAGATAGAATAATCCATTATTATCTCGCCGTTTGGTCCGAAAGGTTCAAGCTGTTTTATGCCGCCTTTGAAGCGACTTCCAAGACCTGCGGCAAGTATGCAAAGGGTACAACTCATAATTTTTTTATCTCCTTGTTCTTTGTTCTTTGATTTCTCAGTTTAATTTTATTCTATTTCTTAAAATTATATTAACATTATGCCATACTTTAAAGTAAATGTCAAGAGATTTTGACATTTTTATTCAGTTTTTTGCGATGCTTTTCTGCGTATTTTACATCTTTCTCACACTTGACAGGGTGATACTAATGTGATATACTGATATGACAAAAATCAAATAATATCCCTGAAAAGGGTGGAGGATGATATAAATGGCTAAGACGGCTTTGGTAACAGGCGCAAGCTCGGGAATTGGCAGAGAGATAGCGAGAGATCTATCTGCAAGGGGCTTTCGTGTGATACTCAGCGCAAGACGTGAGGAAAGGCTCAGAGAGCTTGCGGAGGAGCTTGGTGACAACACAAGGGTGGTAGTTTGCGACGTTTCTGACAGGGAAGAATGTCTGCGGCTTTATGAGGAA
Organism: Ruminococcus sp. RTP21359st1_H3_RTP21359_211015; assembly: GCF_040909065.1. Classification (NCBI taxonomy): domain Bacteria; kingdom Bacillati; phylum Bacillota; class Clostridia; order Eubacteriales; family Oscillospiraceae; genus Ruminococcus; species Ruminococcus sp. RTP21359st1_H3_RTP21359_211015. The sequence goes on along the minus strand of NZ_JBDGDD010000048.1, from coordinate 7,956 downwards.
ACAAAGAGCGAGAAGATATCAGTGCTTGTGAACTGTGCAGGCTTTGGTGCAGTGGGCAGCTTTGACAAGCTTCCTCTGGACACTGAACTTAAAATGATAGACACCAACGTTACAGCGGTGCATATGCTCACAAAGCTGTTTTTGAAAGACTTTGTTGCCGCTGACAGGGGTTATATAATGAATATAGCTTCCTCGGCAGGGCTTATGTATGGTGGTCCTATGATGGCAACATACTATGCTTCAAAGGCTTATGTTGTGAGCCTTACCAGCGCAATATATGAGGAGTTGAGGGCGAGAAACAGCAGGGTACACGTTTGTGCGGTATGCCCGGGTCCTGTGGATACGGAGTTCAATGACGTTGCAAACTGCAAGTTCGGCGTAAGCTCCATAACACCACAGTTTTGTGCAAAAAAGGCTCTTGTGGGAATGTTCGGCAGAAAACTCATCATTATCCCTGAGAAGTCTATAAAGGCACTTTATGCAGGGGCTAAATTTGCTCCTAGAGGTATGGTGCTGAAAGTGACTGGAAAGGTGCAGAAGAAAAAGCTTGATAAATGACGGTTTAGTATTTTTACATAAGATAAAAAAGTTTTGCAAAGTGCGGAAATTGGGCTATACTTCTAAAAATCAATAGTACAAATTGTTGTGATTGCATAAGAAAACGTTATCATATTTGTTAAATCAGCCGATTGAAATTTTTCGGAAAATAAAGTACAATATACTTAAAGTTATTTAAGAAAGGAAGTTTTAGAAATGAAACTTACAAAGATTTTCGCAGGCATGGCTGCAGCAGCTATAGCTACAACAGCTATGGCAGTAACAGCTTTCGCTGCTGATTCAACAGCTTACAACTATCTGTTCATCGCTACAGATATCCCATGTGAGTACAACGATAACGATGAGGCTCTTGTAAATGGTCAGGTCGTTACTTGTAAGGATCTTAAGGTAAAGATCGGTTCACAGGAGTTTAACGTAAGTGCTGCTCCTGGCAAGTCTGATTCAGACAAGCTCTGCTTCCAGATCATCAACAAGTGGAACAGCAAGTTCACATCAGAGATCACTGACTACACTGTAGCAGGCGCTGGTGAGTACATCACTATTGACTTCACAATTGAAGGTCTTGGTGACACAACAGGCAATGCTGGTGTATCTTTCCAAGCTGACGGCACTTGGGATTTCAGAAATCCAGATGACAAAGAAAAGGATAAGGTTGCACAGCCAGCTTACTTCCCTAACAAGTGCGTAGGTATCGCAGGTGGCGCAGGTGGATTCGACACAAACGTTGACTGCCAGGATACTGCTATCAACGGCGACGGCTCTTACACAATTTCTATCGCTCAGTCAGGTACTGTAAACGCTGAGGCTCAGAAGTTCGATGACGGCTCAACAAACGAGGGCTGGATATGGGCTGCTAACGCTGTTCCTGTTGCTCCTGCTACTTCTGGCACAGATTCAAACAGCAAAAAGGATGATTCCAAGACAGATTCTAAGTCTGACAGCAAGACTGATTCAAAGGCTAACAGCACAGCCGCAACAACTTCTTCAAAGACTGGTACAACAGGCACAACAACTGCTACATCTTCAAATGCAGCTTCTGACAAAACAGCAGCTACAGGCGCAACAGCAGGCATCGCTCTTGCAGGTATCGCTCTCGCAGGTGCAGCTATCGTAGTTTCTAAGAGAAAGTAATCTTAACTGAGGACTTGTTTCTTAGAGTACGTAATTAAAATAACTAAAGGGACTTCCACTGTGAAGTCCCTTTTTGTGTGTGGTATAAAAAATAAAAAAATATCGGCGAATAGTCTAGACAAATGGTAATTAATATAGTATAATGATTGTATACTTTTATTTTGGAGTTATTTTTTATGAGAGTTATTACAGGTTCATGCAGGGGAAAAAAGCTTAAAACTTTGGAGTCGTTGGATACAAGACCAACTACAGATATGGTAAAAGAGGCTGTTTTTTCCATTATTCAGTTTGATGTACCAGCAAGCTCGGTGCTTGACCTTTTTGCAGGCAGCGGTCAAATGGGTATAGAGGCTCTCAGCCGTGGGGCTAGTCACTGCGTTTTCGTGGACAGCAATCCTGAGGCTGTGGCTATCGTCAAGGATAATGTGGATTCATGCGGTTTCAATAAGGAATCCCGTGTGCTTTGCATGGATAGTCTGGAATATCTTAAAGTTGCCAAAGCCGGGCTTGATATAGTTTTTATCGACCCGCCTTACAGAATGGGCATAGTTGAAAAGGCCTTGGAGCTTGTGGAGAGCAAGCTCAATGATGGTGCTATCATTGTGTGCGAGCATGAAAAGGAGCTTGAGCTTGGAGAAAGCTACGGCAGACTTAAGCTTCATAAGAGATATAAATACGGTAAGACCGCTTTGACGGTCTATAAGATACCAATGAAAGAAGTGGACTATTGATGCGTATCGCTGTTTGCCCGGGAAGCTTTGACCCTGTTACGCTGGGTCATCTGGATATAATCGACAGAGCTTCAAAGCTTTTCGATAAGGTGATAGTACTGGTGTCTTTTAATGCTAATAAATCAAGGGCTGCTTTCACACCTACAGAAAGAATGGAAATGATAATTGAAGCCACGAAGCACCTTGATAATGTGGTGGTGGATTGTTATAACGGTCTGCTGGCGGATTATCTGCAAAAAACAGGGGCTAATGCTATCGTAAAGGGCCTTAGGGCTGTGTCTGACTTTGAGTATGAGTTCCAAATGGCTCTTGCAAATAAAAAACTTTACAATGACGCTGAAACGGTGTTTCTCACCACTACGGGAGAGAATATGTTCCTTTCGTCAAGCGTTGTAAAGGAGATCGCAAGCTTCGGCGGAGATATCACAGGCTTTGTGCCGAAACAGATACAGAGCAAGATCACTGACAGGCTCTATAAGCCTGCCAATAATATAGATCAGTAATGAAAGGGTGTTTAAAATGACGGTAGAGGAAATACTTGAACTTATGGACGAACTGCTTGACAAGTCTTCAAGCGTACCGTTTTCACAGAAAAAAATGATCGATGTTGAGCAGATGCGTGAATACATCGACAGCATAAGACTTAACCTTCCTGGTGAGATAAAGCGTGCAAAGGATATGACAAGAGATAAGAAAAATATCCTTACTGAGGCCAACAAGGAAGCCGAGGAGATCGTAAAGAAGGCTAAGGACGAGGCTAAGAAGCTTGTGGCTCAGGAGGAGATCATCAAGCAGGCGGCTGACTATGCAAAGCAGATAGCTGCAGAGGCTAACAAGCAGGCGGCTGATATCGTTGAGCAGGCTAAGGCTAAGGACAAGGCTATCCGTGAGGCACTTTCTGAAAATCTTAACAAGTCGCTTTCTGAGGCGGCTGAGGTGCTTACAAAGAGCCTTAAGGACGTAAACACTACTAGGGACGCAGTTTCCAAGATAGGTGCGGCAGAGAAATAATATTGTTTGATGTAAGCAGATGGGCTTAGCGGCTCGTCTGCTTTTTTCATAACTAAAATTGCCCATATGAAATTCAGGCAGAATGTGAAAAATTGTGACAATATCTATTGACAAAGAAGCATATGTTGCCTATAATAAATAGTATATGATAAAAAGGCGAGCTTTTTCGCCTATGTGAAAGGGATGGTATTTTTTTTATGGACGATGTCGGGCGACTGTGGACGGGAATAGGTGTTTGTGCGGCGGTAATATTGCTTATGGCTTTTCTTACCTTGTGCGAAAATGCGGCTGTGGAGTTCAATGACGCTAAGCTAAAGAAAATGGCTGAGGAGGACAAAGACCCGAAAGCTATAAAACTTGCGGCTTTGCTGAAAAGAACGGGCAGGGTAGTTGCAACAAACCTCATTGCACGTTCTATTATGATAATCGTAGTTTCGGTGGTGGGAGTCATATTCTTCTACGAGCCGATTTCTGACGGGCTTTATACGCTTTTTAACTATCAGGCACCGTATTATGTTAGCGGCATATGTTCATTTGTTATAATAAGCTGTCTGCTTGCCCTTGTTATATGCACTTTTGGCATAGGCATACCGAAAAAGCTTTGCATTTCAGGCAAGGTGGGCGAGAAGTTCATTTTAAACAACTGCGGCGTATACAAAGTGTTTCTTGCGGTATTCAGCCCATTGGCTGCTGTGAGCGGAGCGGTTTCGGCAGGAATTTTAAGGCTGTTCGGCGTTAAGTCCACAAACAAGGCAGACTCTGTCACTGAGCAAGAGATACTCATGATGGTGGACGCTGTAAACGAAACGGGCGGTATCGAGGAAAGTCAGGCGGAAATGATAAGCAACATTTTTGATTTTGACGATATCGAAGTTCGTGAAGTTATGACACACCGCACAGAAATGGTTGCTATAGAAGAAAATTCCACGCTTTCGGAGGCTGTGAAGCTTGTTATAGGCGAGGGCTTTTCGAGAATACCTGTTTACTGCGACAATGCTGACAACATAAGTGGTGTTATATTCGCAAAGGACTTGCTCAGGCTGGTGTTTGAAGAGGATAAGAAAGAACGTCCTGTAAAGGAGTTCATGAGAGATATAACCTTTGTGCCTGAAAGCAACAAGTGTGGTGAGCTTTTCAAAGAGTTCACTGAAGATAAGACACAGATAGCAGTTGTGGTGGACGATTACGGCGGAACAGCCGGTATCATTACTATGGAGGATCTGCTTGAAACTATCGTGGGTAGTATTCAGGACGAATATGATGACGAAACGGAGGAGATACAGAAGGTATCTTCTGATTGCTATGATATGGTAGGCACAGCGGCGTTTGACGACGTTATGGAGGCTCTTGGCAAGGAGTATCACGGCGAGGTGGATTATGACACTATAGGCGGATTCGTTATGGACCTGCTGGGTCATGTGCCTGAGGATAACGAAAAGGTGACGGTGCATTGGGAAAACGTGGAGTTCAAGGTGCTGTCGATACATGAAAAGAAAATAGAACGGCTCAGGGCTGTGATAAAAAGAGATAATGAAGAGGTCACGGACTAAGGGCTGAAATATACAGAAGAATTTTGTGTAAAAATCGAGGACAAAAATTGAAAAAAAAGAAAATGGTCGCCGCACTCACAGCGGCAGTGCTTATCTGCACATCGGGGTGCAGTTTAGGCGGAACGGGAGAGAAAAATAAAAACCGTTCAAAAAATACTTTTGTGAACACTCATGCGTATGTTGAAGCCAGTTCGGAAAGACATACTGAAACAGGGCTTGACAGCAGAAACGAGAGCTTTACGGCACTTGAGATACCTGACACGGCAGAGTATATCGCCGATTTTCTTTGTACTGACGAAAAACGTGTGTTTTCACAGCTTTACAAAGGGCTGAGCGGATTTGAAAGCTCTGTGGAGCTGGCTGAGGGAGTTATAAGCAAGGACGATATCGGTGCGTTTATATCCATGCTTACTTCGGCTTGTCCTTATATCGACTATATGGGTTCGCAGTATACTATCTGCATTGACGGAGATGGATATGTGACATCTGTGGAGGTCACATATGACAAGACCGCTGAGGAAGCGCAGGCTGAGAAAGAAAAGCTGGATAAAAAGGTCGGGGAGATACTTGCAGGCATTGAGCAGGGCTGGTCGGATTATGACAAGGTGCTGTATTTCCATGACAGCATAATTCTTGAGTGTAACTATGACGATACAGCAAAAAATTGCTATTCTGCATATGGCTGTCTTGTAGAGGGTAAGGCTGTGTGCGAGGGGTATGCAAAGGCAATGCAGATACTTTGCACTAAGGCAGGTATAAAGTGTATACCAGTGGCAGGCAAAGCCTATGACGGCGGAGCTGTTCAGCCACATTTGTGGAACAAGGTCATGATAGACGGTGAATGGACGAACGTTGACCTCACTTGGGACGATCCTGTGACAGATGCAGGGGAGGACTATATCCGCTATGACTATTTTGGCATCACTGACGCCGAGTGTGCAAAAGACCATACAGCGGACGATAACAAGTTTTTGAACTATCCTGAGGCATTTTCCTCGGGGGCAAATTATTACAGAAGAAACGGTCTGTATGCTCAAAGCGGTGATGATGTCGTTCAGATGATGTGCCGTTCTGTGGCGGAAGCAATGGCTGACAGTGGATATGCAAGGCTAAAATGTGCTGACAGTGAAATGTATGACAAGGCTGTGGATACTCTCTTTGATGAGAATAGCGGTGTTATCTTTGACGTGCTGAGGCGTGCATACAGTCAGGCTGGTGGAGATTGGTCTACCTCGAAATATGCGGTCATAAAAAATGACGAATTGTGTACTGTCACGATAATACTTTACAAAAATGAATAATTTTCTCAAAAGCAAAAAATATGCTCAAATGTGTTGAAATTTGCGGTACTTTGTGATATAATAAATGTATTAGTGCGATAAAATATGATATTTTGGATATATCTTGGAAAGGAATGTTATTTTTAGTATGAGCAGTGCTACTAAGCAGAAGTCATCAGCAGGCAAGAACGTGCTGATATTCTTTATTGTTTTTATTTTTCTGGAAATGCTTATAGTTGTGGGAGTGGGACGTGTTTTCAAAAACAAGAACGTTACACCGAGCATTGCAGGCTACAGCCTGTACATAATGAATGGTGACGGCATGGGTGACAGAGTTCCTAACGGCGCACTTGTTATCACATCAAACATGACCCCTAGCACAGACAAGATAGGCGAGGCAGTTGTGTGCGAGAACGTGCCTGATATTGGAACAAGCGTGTTCTGGCTTTATGACATCACTTCAACTGACGATAACAACGGCGTTGTTTACACTGTTTATCAGGAAAAAGACCCTGCAAAGCTTTATGAGATAAGCTCAAAGAACGTTGTGGGCGTAGCTTCTACATATTACATGACAGCAGGCAAGGTGCTTACGTTCATGTCGTCAACATTCGGCATGATAGTGTGCGCTGTTATTCCTATATTCCTGCTCGTTGTTATCGAGCTTATAATTGCTATCGCTACTCATTCTTCAGATGATGAGGAAGAGGACGATGACGAGGAAGAACCTGCAGAGAGCGTTACTCTTGACGATTTCCTGTTCGGCGGCGAGAACGAGGGCGAGCAGATCGCAAAACATCGCAAGCACGTTGACGACGAGATAGCTTCTCACCACAAGGCTGAGCCTGAGGGTGAAGAGAAGGCTGAAACGGAGGAAGTTATCGAGGAAGTAGAAGAGGTCGAGGAAACTATATTTGAAAGACCTGCGGAAAAGGAAGAGCGTGCTGAGATAGACCGTTCTTACTACGAGAGAGCTTCACAGCTTCTTGACGAGGCGGCTTCAACTGAGGATACTGTAGCCCCTGAGCCTGAGAAAAAGCCTGTGCCAAAGGCAAAACCTGCGGCAAAGCCTGCACAGCAGACAAAGACAGCGTCAGCTTCCTTGGAGGAACTTATGAAGCTTATGGAGCAGGAGCAGGAAAAGCTCAAAAAACAGCTTGATAAAAAATAATTCTTGAAAAAATTTATCCGTCGGGCGTGTGGCTCGGCGGATTTTTTTGGGGGGAAGCCTGATGAAAAAAGCCCATTTCAAGGCAAAAAGTGCGGCTTTGATGTTGCAAATGCACATAAGTTTTTAAAAATATCGGACTAGCATTGTAAAATGATACAAAACATAAAAAATATCAAAAAAAGTGTTGACAAACAGGGTGGGATAGTGTATAATAGATACTGTTGTGAGGGACACAACAAAACAAAGTCCTGGAAACAACAAACCAGCTAAAAGGGAGCATAGCTCAGCTGGGAGAGCATCTGCCTTACAAGCAGAGGGTCACAGGTTCGAGCCCTGTTGTTCCCACCAATTATTTCGTGACAGGTAAAGAGATTTGCCTGTCAACGATAATAATTATTCTTCATTCTCGGAGAGCTGAACTCGAAAAGTTTGAAGTTATTTTTTTCAATGGCCGGGTAGTTCAGCTGGTTAGAACGCTAGCCTGTCACGCTAGAGGTCGTGGGTTCGAGCCCCATTCCGGTCGC
>NZ_JBDGDD010000047.1:0-14392 GCF_040909065.1 Ruminococcus sp. RTP21359st1_H3_RTP21359_211015 | reverse complement strand
ATTGCACAGACTGCTTTTAGTCACAACATAGAATATTTTTGTTTTTTGCGCTGTCTACTTGACAGGGGGCGGGTCATTGTGTGCCGTCCTTTTTTTATATCCAAAAATTTAGCCGTTCCTCTACATAAAAAAAGTGCAAAGCAAAAGGGCGACCAAAGGTCGCCCCTACATTAAAGTTGCGTATATTAGACTTGCAGAGAAATTTATTCCTCAGGACCCATTACCTTGACCATAACGGCTTTCTGTGCATGAAGTCTGTTTTCAGCTTCCTCGAATATCTCATTTGCGTGAGCCTCGAATACCTTTTCTGTTATCTCCTCCTCACGGTGAGCAGGCAGACAGTGCTGAACCATTGCGTCAGCCTTTGCAACAGCCATGATATCGTCGTTTATCTGATAGCCCTTGAATGCTATCTTTCTCTTTTCTGTTTCAGCCTCTTCGCCCATGGAAGTCCAAACGTCTGTGAACAGAACGTCAGCGTCCTTTGCAGCCTCAAGAGGAACGTCTGTCATTGAGAACTTGTCTCCGTAGCCCTTGGCAAATTCAAGAACCTCAGCAGCAGGCTGATAATCCTTAGGGCAAGCGATAGAAACTTCCATGCCTACCTTAAGTCCACCAACGATAAGAGAGTTTGCCATGTTGTTGCCGTCGCCTATGTAGCACATTTTCAGACCCTCGAAACGTCCCTTGAACTCTCTGATAGTCATAAGGTCAGCAAGCACCTGACAAGGGTGGCAGAAGTCTGTCAGACCGTTTATTACAGGGATAGAGCCATATTTAGCAAGATCCTCAACCTCTTTCTGCTCAAAAGTACGGATCATGATGCCGTCAAGATAACGTGAAAGAACACGGGCTGTGTCCTGAACAGGCTCGCCTCTGCCTATCTGGAGGTCACGGTTTGAAAGGAAAAGTGCCTGACCGCCAAGCTGATACATACCTGTTTCAAAAGAAACTCTTGTACGGGTAGAGGACTTCTGGAATATCATTCCGAGAGTTTTGCCTTTAAGAATGTGATGCTCGATACCGTTTTTGTTTTCGTATTTGAGTTGGTCTGCAAGATTGAGAATGTCGAGAATTTCCTCCTTGGAAAGGTCGAGCATTTTAAGTAAATGTTTCATAATATTTCCTCCGTAATTTGATTTTTATTTGGTATTGCGTATCAAACGGGCGAACACTGTTCGCACCTACACACTTTGTTATTTCTCGTCAAGAACTTTTTTCAGTATAGCAAGTCCCTTGTCTATCTGCTCATATGAGATATTCAGCGGTGGCAAAAATCTCAGCTTATCCTTTGCTGTGAGAATAAGAAGTCCGTTTTCAAAGCACTTGTTAAGCACATCAGCGGCTTTCTTGGTTTTGAGCCTTACGCCTATCATAAGACCAAGTCCGTCAACGCCTTCAACTTCGTCTATCTGGACAAGCTTTTCTCTGAAATATTCGCCCTTTTTGCGAACTTCTTCAAGAAATTCAGGCTTTGTCACCTTGTCAAGAACTGCGTTTCCGCCTGCGCAGGAAATAGGATTTCCACCAAACGTTGAGCCGTGTGTACCCTTGCCAAGTACCTCACTGCACTTCTTGTTAGCAAGGCACACGCCTATTGGAACACCGCCTGCAAGACCCTTTGCAAGTGTGGTTATGTCAGGCTTTACGTTGTAAAGCTCAGATGTGAGGAGCTTGCCAGTTCTGCCAACGCCTGTCTGTACTTCGTCGGCAATGGTGAGAATATCCCTCTTTGCACATTCAAGCATGATAGCGTTCACAAAGCTCTGCTGAAGAGGTATAACTCCACCCTCGCCCTGAACAAACTCGAACATTACAGCGCAAACCTTGTTGTCAAGCTTGTTGAGCTTGTCCATAAGATCGTCAATATCATTAGCGATAACATTCTCAAATCCACTAACGAACGGGAAGAAGTAGTTGTGGAAAACCTCCTGACCTGTTGCAGAAAGAGTGCAAAGCGTTCTGCCGTGGAAACTGTTTACAAGGGTGATGATGATATTTCTCTCAGCGTCCTTGCCGTATTTGTCAAAGCTGTATTTTCTTGCAAGCTTTATAGCGCACTCGTTAGCCTCTGCACCTGAGTTGCCAAAGAACATTTTCTCATAGCCTGTTGCCTCGCAAAGCCTTTTTGCAAAGTCAGCCTGTACCTTTGTGTAATAATAGTTTGAGGTGTGCTGTATCTTGTGTGCCTGCTCGCAGATAGCGTTCACCCAATCCTCGTCGCAGTAGCCAAGGCTGTTTGTGCCGATGCCGGAGCCGAAGTCGATATACTCTTTTCCGTCCTCGCCAACAGCCGTCTGACCATGACCGCTTTCCATAACAAGACCTATTCTGCCATAGGTCTGCATAACGTGTTCGTTGAACTGTTCTATGGTGTTCATTTTTATCACTCTTTTCAATATGTATTGATATTTTATATAAACTGTGTACCGATACCCTCGTTTGAGAGCAGCTCGATAAGTATCGAGTGCGGTACTCTGCCGTCAATGATAGTGGTCTTTTTAACGCCACGTCTTACGGCTTCAACACAGCAGTCTATCTTTGGTATCATTCCACCGCTTATGATGCCTTTCTTTTTGAGATAAGGTACATCGCTGACGTTTACCTGTGGGATAAGTGTGGAATCATCGTCCTTGTCCTCCAGCAGACCAACTATATCCGTCATAAGAATAAGTTTTTCCGCTCTCAAGCAAGAGGCTATCCTAGCCGCCGCAGTGTCAGCATTGATATTGTAAGACTGTCCGTCCTCGCCAACGCCAACTGTGGAGATTATAGGAACATAACCGTTGTTCAGTGCGTCAACTATAGGCTTTGTTGTTACCTTTTTGATGTCGCCCACAAAACCAAGGTCTACCTCGCTGTCAAGCTTCTGCGCAAGTATCATCTGCCCGTCACAGCCGCAAAGACCGAGAGCCTTTCCGCCGTGAAGCTGCAAAGCGCAAACAAGCTCCTTGTTTACTTTGCCGCAAAGCACCATTTTAACGATATCTATAGTTTCAGCGTCAGTGTATCTCAGACCGTTTATGAACTTGCTTTCAATGCCGACTCTTTTGAGCATTGCATTTATCTCAGGACCACCGCCATGAACAAGAACTACCTTTATGCCTACCTCGCTTAGAAGCACGATATCGCTCATAACAGCTTCTTTAAGCTCAGCATTTGTCATAGCGTTGCCGCCGTATTTTACAACGACTATCTTGTCATGGTATTTCTGAATGTGTGGCAGAGCGTCAATAAGTATCTGACTTCTGATTTTATTGCTTATGTCCATTTCTCATTCTTCTTTCCTATACTGATTTTATGTCTTAGCTTCTGTAATCGCCGTTTATCTTAACATAATCATATGTAAGGTCACAGCCCCATGCAGTGGCAGTGCCGTTGCCGTCGCCGATAGAAACGCTTATTGTGATCTCGTCCTCAAGAAGAACGGTCTTAGCCACTTCCTCAGAGAACTCTATGCCTGCGCCGTTGTGGCAAACGTGTATCTCTCCTGCCTTTGATGACAGTGAAACGTCCACCTTGTTTATGTCAAAATCAGCTTCAGCGTATCCAACAGCGCAGAGTATCCTGCCCCAGTTAGCGTCTGCACCGAACATTGCACACTTGAAAAGCGGCGAGCATATAACGCTCTTTGCAACGATGATAGCCGTGTCAAGGTCTTTTGCACCGGTAACTGTACATTCAAGAAGCTTAGTTGCGCCCTCGCCGTCCTTTGCGAGCATTTTTGTAATGTTCATCATAACGATATAAAGAGCCTTTTTGAACACCTCGTAGCTCTCACCCTCGGCTGTTATCTCAGGGTTTCCTGCAAGTCCGTTAGCCATAACAGCACAGGTATCATTCGTTGACTGGTCGCCGTCAACTGACAGGCAGTTATATGTTATCTTGACGATATCAGTAAGAGCCTTTTTGAGCATTTCGGAGGATACAGCGCAGTCTGTAGTGATAACATTTAGCGTAGTCGCCATGTTAGGGTGTATCATACCACTGCCCTTGCCCATGCCGCCAACGTGGCAGATCTTGCCGTCAAGCTCAAACTCAACAGCCACTTCCTTTTTCACTGTATCAGTAGTCATGATAGCAATAGCGGCTTTTTCGTTGCCCTCATAGGAAAGTCCCTCGTAAAGCTCGTCTATCTTAGCTTCGATAGGCTCGAGAGGGAGTATCTGACCTATGACGCCTGTCTGAGCGATAAGAATTTCTTCCGGCTTAACGCCCATTTTAGCGGCAGTCATCTCGCACATTTTGTAAGCCTTTTCCTCACCGTCAGCGTTGCAGGTGTTAGCATTTTTGGAGTTGAGGATAAAGCCCTTAGCCTTGCCGCCTGTTTTAGCAAGATTTTTCTGAGAAACAGTAACAGGAGCACCCTTGACCTTATTCTGAGTAAAAACGCCGGCGGCTGAACACATAACGTCAGACTCCACAAGGCAGAGGTCAGGTTTTTTTGTAGGGCTTTCCTTTATGCCGCAATAAAGACCGTTAGCCTTAAAGCCCTTTGCAGCACACACGCCGCCGTCTACATACTTATAGCCGTCGAAATTTTTCTTTGATATCTCTTTCATATTCAAAACTCCTTACAAAATTTTCACACTAATTAGATCAGGACAGATTTTTTCTATTAATTATTTCTGTAGGGGCGAACAGCGTTTGCCCGCTTATTTTTTCCGCACTTTTATATTCGCACTCATTGGTCGGGGATTGCTCTCCTTTGTGGGGGAGCTTATTGTCGCCGTTGGCGAGTCATTTGAAGACGCTTCGCTGTTCAAATGACAAAAGCGGCGGAGTTTTGTTGGTTTTTAGGCTTGGTTGAGAAATTTTACTTCGGTTTGTTTTATTTTTTTGTCCGCCGCTTTTTTTAGACCGTACTTTTGTGGAGGGGGCTCTGCCCCCTGTTGGGTTTGATTTTGCTTTTGGCTTTATTTTGCCCCCGCTGGGGCTGCTCGCCCCCGTCCCTCGGCAGGGCTAACGCCGCCCTGCACCGGCGATTTTTTTGTGCGGTGCTTTTGGTTTGTTTTTTGCTTTTTTGTTATTCCAGCCCCGTTGCTTCGTTTATCCCCAACATTATATTCATATTCTGTATTGCTGCGCCGCTTGCGCCTTTTCCAAGGTTATCAAATCTCGACATAAGCAATATCTGATCCTCATTTCCGCAGACGAATATCTGCATATTATTTGTTCCTGCCAATGTATTCGCTGCGATAAATCCGTCAGGAAGCGTTTTTGTTCCACCAAGCTCCATTACCTTAACGAAATGCTGACCAAGATAATGCTCCGCCATTATTTCATGGATATTCTCAGGTGTATACTTTTTTGTCAAACATCTTGTCACCAGCGGCACAGAAACAACCATACCATTATAATAGTCATCCACTATCGGATTGAACATAGGCTTATATTTAAGTCCGCACACCGCCTGCATTTCAGGGATATGCTTGTGCTTCTGCCCAAGTGCATACTGACGTGGAGAATACATTTCCTTTGTTTTATTATCGCTCTCCATAGCGGCTATCATTTTCTTTCCGCCGCCGCTGTAGCCTGAAACTGCATGGCAGGTAACAGGATAATCCTCAGGAAGCACTCCTGCCTTTACGAGAGGATAAACAAGGCTTATAAAGCCGCTTGCATAACAGCCTGGGTTTGCAACTCTTTTTGAATTGCGAATATTCTCTCTATGCTTTTCGGAAAGCTCAGGGAAACCATAGTCCCATGCAGGGTTTGTTCTATGAGCGGTAGAAGCGTCGATTATCCTAACATCAGGGTTTGTGCAAAGTGAAGCCGCCTCTATTGCCGCTGCGTCAGGCAGGCAGAGAAAAGTGATATCCGATGAGTTTATCATCTTTGCTCTCTCGTTCACGTCCTTGCGCTTTTCCTCGTCAATGAGCATTATCTCAACGTCATTTCTGTTCTGAAAACGCTCATATATCTGAAGTCCTGTTGTTCCTTCTTTTCCGTCAATAAAAACTCTTGTTTTCATTTTTCTTCATATCCTTCTATAAAACTTTATGATTTTGTCTGTCAATAATCTGTATGCTCATGCAAATGCAAACTTTTGTAGGGGCGAACACTGTTCGCCCGTTTGGCTGACAGCTCTTTAGCCGTCTGCATACTTTTAATTATCGTCCAAAATGTTCTTGTATTCAGGTTCTTTTTTCAGCTTTTTACGCTTTTTATCTTCCTTTGCGGCGTTTATTGCGTCCTTATCCGCAAAGCAGTTTCCAAGACCTGCGGCAAAGCCTGCGGTCAACACAGTGAGTACGATAAAGTTCGGCACTACCGACCTTGCCTCTTCCACGAAGATATATTCTATCACCGAAACCGCTATCATCACAGGCGCAACATACCATTTCAAGCCGTAGTTCTTAGCGTGTCGGTAGCAAGCCCACCATGTACACACAGGGTACACCACCGTAAATCCCACTGCAAACAGCGGATATATCACAAAAAGCTTAGCCGTAAAAAGCCACATTATAACTGTCGCAAGCTCCCACAGCACAAGATATAGCAATGCCGTCTTAACAGGGGAGCGGTGTTTATCAAAGCTTATTTCTGACATATTCTATCTGAGCTTTTACAGACTCAGGAGCAGGACCGCCTGCCGCTTTTCTCTGCATTACGCAGGTGTCAAGGCTGATAGCGTCATAAACGTCCTCGTCAAAGTTGTCAGTGAGCTTCTTGTACTCCTCCAATGGGAGAGTTTCAAGTGTACAGCCCTTTTCAATGCAGGTGTGAACGAGAGTACCTGTTATCTTATAGGCATCTCTGAAAGGCATACCCTTCTTAACAAGATAGTCAGCGCAGTCTGTAGCGTTTATAAAGCCCTTAGCTGCGGCGTTTCTCATGTTCTCAGGGATAACTCTCATTGTTGCAAGCATCGGATCGAAGGTTTTAAGACAAAGCTTAACAGTGTCGATTGCGTCAAAAATAGCTTCCTTGTCCTCCTGCATATCCTTGTTGTATGCAAGTGGCAGACCCTTCATCATAACGAGCAGTGTGTTAAGGTCGCCGTAAACTCTGCCTGTCTTTCCTCTTATAAGCTCAGTAACATCAGGGTTTTTCTTCTGTGGCATGATAGACGAGCCTGTTGCATAAGCGTCGTCAAGCTCGATGAATTTGAACTCCCATGAGCACCAAAGTATGATCTCCTCAGAAAATCTTGAAAGGTGCATCATAAGCAGTGAGATAGCCGAGCAAAGCTCAATGCAGAAATCTCTGTCTGAAACGCCGTCAAGGGAGTTCTGTGTTATCTCGCCAAAGCCAAGCAGATCGCAAACTCTCTGTCTGTTTATAGGATAAGTGGTCGAAGCCAGCGCACCGCTTCCCAAAGGCATGATGTTCGTTCTCTTGTAGCTGTCTTCAAGTCTTGAAATATCTCTCAGGAGCATATTTGCATACGCCATAAGGTGGTGAGCAAATGTGATAGGCTGCGCCCTTTGAAGATGAGTATATCCCGGCATAACAGTTGTGAGATTTTTCTCTGCAATGTCAAGGATAGTGTGTTCAAGCTTTTTCACAAGCTCGATTATCTCTTTTGTTTCGGCTCTGAGTATCATTCTCACGTCAAGTGCCACCTGATCGTTTCTTGATCTTGCCGTGTGAAGTCTTTTGCCTGTGTCGCCAAGCCTTTTGGTAAGCTCAGCCTCAACAAACATATGAACGTCCTCTGCAGTAGGGTCGAACTGTAATTTGCCCTCGTCGATATCCGCAAGAATACCCTTAAGTCCCTGGACTATTTTTTCGCTTTCGTGCTTTTCGATTATACCGCATTCGCCAAGCATTGTGGCGTGCGCCATAGAACCCTCTATATCATAGCGGTACATTCTTGCGTCAAAGGAAATAGATGAATTGAAATCATTGACTCTTTCGTCAACTTCCTTTGTAAATCTTCCTGCCCACATTTTTCCTGCCATTTTAAAACCGTCCTTTATGTTTATTTCAAGTTATCAAATATAAAAAATGTATGGGCAAAATGACCCCAAAGGATCATCCTGCCCCAATACATTTCAATAAGTGCGGATCAAATTTCCTTTTCGTGCTGTTCAAGCAGCTTCTGGATATCCACGCCGTTGATCTTCAGACCGTCTATCTTGCAATCGTTTATCTCAACGTTTGTAAGGTCACAGTGAATGAACTGTGAGTTCTTAAGATCAGGATTTTTAAACTCAACATTGTTCATGATAGAGCAGCCAAATCTCGAGTTGCTGAGATTTACGCCCAAGAACTTTGTGTTTACCATATACATATCTGCAAAGTCGCTTTCTTTCATGCTGACGTTGTTGAAATGTGTCTCGTCCATATTAACGTCATCGAAAACGGCTTCCTTAAGATTTACGTTCGAGAACTTTGCTCCGCCGAGGTTTACGTCCTCAAAAGAGGAGTTCGGCAGGCTGTCATAAGAGATCTCGACCTTCTTGTCTATTGCAGGCTCAAAAATGCTGTTGTTATCTGACATATCAAAACCTCCGTGAAAAATATTATACAAACTTTTTAAGGTTATACACCTTTATGCTCTGTTGACCAGAGCGACGCTATTAGTCCTTCTTAGCGTTTCTCTTCTGCTCGAGCTTAGCTCTTACCTTGATAGGCAGACCGAAGAGGTTGATGAATCCTGCTGAATCAGCCTGATTGTAAACATTGTCCTCATCAAATGTAGCAACTTCTTCATCATAAAGTGTGTATGGAGATGTTACACCTGCGTTTATCATGTTGCCCTTGTAAAGCTTGAGCTTAACGTCACCTGTAACAGTCTTCTGTGTTTCTGTAACAAATGCGCTCATAGCCTCACGGAGAGGAGTGAACCACTGACCATTGTAAACAATGTCAGCAAACTTGATTGAAAGATACTGCTTAACTCTTGCAGTTTCCTTGTCAAGTGTGATAGTTTCAAGAACTTCATGAGCCTTGTAAAGGATAGCTCCGCCCGGAGTTTCATAAACACCTCTTGACTTCATACCAACAAGTCTGTTCTCAACAAGGTCAGCAAGACCGATACCGTTTGCACCGCCAAGCTCGTTAAGCTTTGTAACAAGCTCCTTGCCGTTCATCTCAACGCCGTCAACTGCTGTTGGGATACCCTTTTCAAAGTGGATAGTTACATAAGTTGGCTTGTCAGGAGCCATGATAGGTGAAACGCCCATTTCAAGGAAGCCCGGCTTCTCATACTGTGGCTCGTTTGCAGGATCTTCAAGATCCAGACCTTCGTGTGAAAGGTGCCAAAGGTTCTTGTCCTTTGAGTAGTTTGTTTCTCTGTTTATCTTCAGAGGAATGTTGTGAGCCTCAGCATACTCGATCTCCTGCTCTCTTGACTTAAGATCCCAGATTCTCCAAGGAGCGATTATCTGCATATCAGGAGCGAAAGCCTTGATAGCAAGCTCAAATCTAACCTGGTCGTTGCCCTTACCTGTGCAGCCGTGGCATATAGCGTCAGCACCCTCTTTGATAGCAATCTCAGCTATTCTCTTTGCAATGATTGGACGAGCAAATGAAGTGCCGAGGAGGTACTGGTTTTCATAAACAGCGCCAGCCTGTACTGTTGGATATACATAATCCTCGATGAACTCTTCTGTAAGGTCCTCGATATAGAGCTTAGAAGCGCCTGTCTTGATAGCCTTTTCCTCAAGACCGTCAAGCTCTGTGCCCTGACCAACGTTTCCTGAAACAGCGATTACTTCGCAGTTGTTGTAGTTTTCCTTGAGCCACGGAATGATGATAGATGTATCAAGTCCGCCGGAATAAGCAAGGACAACTTTTTTGATCTCTTTTGCCATAACAAAATTCCTCCATTGTATGTAGTAAGTATGTTTGTATAATATTTTCACGGCTCTCATGCCGATAAAATTATTATACACCTTTATACAGCATTGTCAAGTGCTTTTGCATAAAAATTTTATATTTATACACATTTCAAGGCTTTTTAATGTATATTTTTAGACAATATACAATTTATTCTGTATAAACTTCAAAAGATATACATATCGAGTATTGTAACGGCATAAAATAAAACAGCTAAACCAAAAACACAAAAACAGCTTTACAAATACTTAATTCAATTATATCACTATTCTTCAAAAAAAGCAACACAAAAAAGCCCTGTTTTAACGATTTTTGTACAATATTTCAGGGTTTTCAAGGGGTTGCAATTTCATAAGAAATGATATATAATATACTCAGACGTCTTCTATACGATATTGGTGTACAATAAGTATGATAAGTCTGACATAATACTGAAAGGCGGTAATGAAAATGAGCAGTTTCAACGGTTTCAAAGAGGTAACAGAAAAGCTTGACGCCATTGACTTCAATCCATACAAAAAGATAGGCAAGGAGTGGTTTCTTGTAACAGCAGGCGACGAGAGTGGCTGGAACACAATGACAGCTTCATGGGGCTTTGCAGGCGTTATGTGGGGAAAGAACACCTTCACCACAGTTATAAGACCACAGAGATATACAAAGGAATTTATCGACAAGGCAGAATATTTCACCATAAGCTTTTTCAAAGAGGAGTATAAAAAGGCACTTTCATTCTGTGGCTCACATAGCGGACGTGACTGCGACAAGGCAAAGGAAACAGGTCTGACCCCTGTGTTCGTGTCTGAAAACGGCGTGGAGGTAACAGCTTTTGTGGAAGCTGATATGGTGCTTGTGTGCAAAAAGGCTTATGTTCAGGAGATGAAGCCTGAGTGCTTTGTTGATACTGAAAACGATGAGAAATGGTATTCTGATAAGGATTATCACTATCAGTATATCGGCGAGATAGTAAAGGCATTTGTCAAGGAATAATCTAAGCATATCTGCAAAGGATAGGTAGTAATGGTACGTCTGAATGATGATAAAGAAATGGTAAAGAGCATAAAAGAGGGGCTTAAACGCACAGGTGGCTATTGTCCGTGCAGGATACAGCGCACAGAGGAAAACAAGTGTATGTGCAAAGAGTTCCGTGAGCAGATAGCCGACCCGAATTTTGAGGGCTTCTGCCATTGTATGCTCTATTACAAAAGCAAAGACTAGAAAAGGAGCTGTGAAAAATGTCTGTAAAGGTCATAACAAAGGATAATTTTGAAAACGAAGTAATGCACTCGGAAAAGCCTGTCCTGCTTGACTTCTGGGCAGCATGGTGCGGTCCGTGCAAAATGCTTTCACCGTTGGTGGATAAGTATTCTGAGGAGGACAGTTCTGTAAAGGTGGGGAAGGTCAACGTTGACGAGGAAAACGAGCTTGCATCCGCTTTCGGTATCTCGAGCATACCTGCCCTTTTTGTTGTGAAACATGGCAAGGTAGTTGCTTCAACTGTCGGCTATATGCCTGAGGAGGATCTCAAATCTTTTGTGGCTTCGGCAAAGGCGAAGTAAAAACAGTTTATCATAACATAACAAAGTGTATGGGCGACCTGTGGTCGCCCATTTCTTTTGTTGTATCGTAATTGGACTATGAATACCTAAGCTTTGTCCATAAAATCTCGGGTTTTGTCCACTTGAAAGATATGCGGTTTGCTGTTATAATCAAGTATAGAAAAAATAAAATTTCGGAGGTATCTTCTATGCTTGATAAAGTGAACAGACATAATGTGTCGCTTCTTTCAGGACTTTTTCGTGAAAGAGCCGACCTTAACAGAAACTATCTTTTTGAGCTTGACTCCACTTGCCTTTTGCAGAATTTCTACCTAGAAGCAGGCGTTGTAATGCCGGGGCTTCAGGTGGCGAACGATCCTGAAGGAGCAAAGCTCCACTGGGGCTGGGAAGCTCCTACCTGCCAGTTGAGAGGTCATTTTCTCGGTCATTGGCTGTCTGCGGCGGCAGCTTATTGCGCTTCAAATGAGGATATTGAGCTTAAAGCAAAGCTTGATAAGATAATAAGCGAGCTTGCACGCTGTCAGAAGCTCAATGGCGGCGAGTGGATAGGCTCTATCCCTGAAAAGTATTTCGATTTGATGGCAAGAGGTCAGTATGTGTGGTCGCCTCAGTATGTAATGCACAAAACTGTCATGGGTCTTACTGACGTGTATAAATACACAGGCAATGAGCAGGCTCTTGACGTTGTGGGCAAGCTTGCAGATTGGTATGTTCATTGGACAGACGGGATGCTGAAACGTTCACCCGACGCCATCTATAAGGGCGAGCAAGGCGGTATGCTCGAAGTCTGGGCTGACCTTTACGGCATAACAAAAGACGAAAAGTATATGAAGCTTGCCGAACGCTACAGCGGAAACTGCGTTTTCGATACTCTTGATAAGGGCGGCGACGCTCTCACAAATGACCACGCAAACGCAGGTATCCCGCTTTCTCATGGTGCGGCAAGAATGTATGAGATAACAGGGGATGAAAAGTGGAAAACGCGCACAGAGAGATTTTTCAAGTGCGCTGTCACAGACCGTGGAACATACGCCACAAGCGGTGCAAACTCAGGTGAGTTCTGGGTGCCACCTCATCAGCAGGGTCATTTCCTTGGTGCGTCAGATCAGGAGTTTTGCACTGTATACAACCTCGTAAGAACTGCCGACTACCTCTTCAAGTGGACAGGTGACACAAAGTATGCAGATTATATCGAGCGTTGCCTTTATAACGGCTTTCTTGCACAGCAGAACGCTTCTACCGGTATGCCAACATATTTCCTGCCTCTTAAACACGGCTCAAAGAAAAAATGGGGCAGCAAGACCCACGATTTCTGGTGCTGTCACGGAACAATGGTGCAGGCTCAGACTCTTTATCCTGACCTTGTCTATTTTACAGACAGTGAGGGCGTTATTGTCAGCCAGTATATACCTTCAAAGGCTGATATCACAGTATCAGACAAGCCTGTTCATATTGAGCAGACAACTGATATGAAAAACTACAACAGCCAGACTTTCTTTGACGAACATTCTGACTTCACAATGTCACGCTGGTCAATGAAGTTTACAGTAAGCTGTGAAGAAAAGACAGCTTTTGTTCTGAAGCTTCGCCTGCCTGAATGGGTAAGCGGTGAGCCTGAAGTGACAGTGAACGGCAATGCAGTAAAGGCTGAGATCGCAAACGGCTATATAAAGCTGGCAGGTGAGTGGCAGAACGACACAGTTGGTCTTTTCTTCCCGTCAGAAATAAGAATGGAGCGTCTTGAAGATATGCCATACCTTGCGGCAGCAGTTGACGGGCCGATAGTTCTTGCAGGCATAACAGGCTGTGACTGCGGTCTACACGGTGACTACTCAAAGCCTGCCGATATTTTCGAGCCACAGATAGAACACACCTACAGCACATTCCCATGGAAGCAGAATGAGTATATCACAAAGGGACAGGAATATAACATCACATTCAAGCCACTTTACGACGTTATGGACGAGGAATACACAGTTTATTTCTCTGAGAAGAAGTAAGTTTTTATCAAACCTCCTGTAGGTGCAACCAGTGTCCGCTCACTTGTTTTATCAACCTTTAGTTAATATAAAATAAAGGCGATACCGCACAAAAAGCCGTGTGGTATCGCTTCTTTTATTTACTGTTTATATTCCTTTTCCTAAACGCCTCACGATATTGCATAGGCGTCATGCCCTCAAGCTTGCGAAAGGTCCTCATAAAGTATTTTTCGTCAAAAAAACCGCTTGAATAGGCGGTTTCCTTTATACTTATGCCCTCCGTTTCAAGAAGCCTTTTGGCGATGTCTATTCTAGTGCGGCTTAGATATTTTATAAGCGTACAGCCTGTTTCCCTCTTGAAGATAAGGGAAAGATATTCAGCGTTGTAGTGAAAATGCCGTGCTATCATCTCTGCCGTGAGCTTTTTCTGACAGTTCGATCTTATCCATTGGCAGATGTTGTATATCTTCGGGGATATCTCATGTTCATTCCCGGCGGCAAGATATTGCTGTGTTATCTCCATAAGAAGCATTGAAAGTGTGCAGACAGGGAGCATTTCAGTGTAAAGCCTTTCCTGTCGCTGATAGTCAAGAAGCTGTCTGAAAATGATGCTCACACGTCCAGGGTCTGCGGCGGTGAAATGCTCAGGGATAACGTATGCAAAGCCGCTCTCAGGACAGCTTTCCCCACGGGTTTTCGGAGCAGAGAAGTGTACCCACATATATGAAAGCCTGCCTGCGCATGGCTTTGTGCCCCAATGTTCTGTGCCGGAGGGCAGGAGGACATATTCTCCCGGACACACGGCAAGATCGGTGTCGTTCATTGTGATAAAAAGCGTCCCCTCTGTCACAAAAATAAGCACATCACAGTTAAGCGTTCTCCTGATGTGCAGAAAACCACCATCATTCTCAAGACAGCCGCAGGTGAAAAACCTAGGCTGTGGGCATTTTTCGTATATATTGAGCATTTTCTCACCCCTTTTTATCTGATTATATCACACCTTTTGCATTTTGTCACTAGGGCAAAATAAAAGCCCTGCAAAACGCAGAGCTTTTAAATATGATACTT
>NZ_JBDGDD010000046.1:0-14846 GCF_040909065.1 Ruminococcus sp. RTP21359st1_H3_RTP21359_211015 | reverse complement strand
AGTTTAGTGTTATTGAGTTTTTGAGGAAGAGGTGAAAAAAGAACCGCCCCTGTACTGTGTTTTTCAGTACAGGGGCGGGTGATTATCGTATATTCCATATAATCGACACTATTAAGTCAATAATATATGTAAGTTATAGTTATTGAAACAGTTCACAATCTTTAAGTATTTTTTCTATGATCTCCCATATAGCCAAAGACGGATTTTCCTCATAATACTCGTATTTTCTGTGTTTTTTCGGGACATTTACTTCTTCATTTTGTTTCATTATCTGTTTTGATCGTTTTATCGCCGTACGAACATCTTCAAGTGTAAGTTTAGATAAACACTTTTTAAAATTCCTTTCTTGCTTGTATTTATCCATACTCTCAAAATGCTCATTATATGCTCTGTTTATATATTGCAGGTAATTGCTTCTATGAGTTTGTGGCGCTTTCATCTCAGCCTTATGAAGAATGATCCACAAATCAAAAGTCAAATTGCTATATCCAAATTTGTATGTTACTTTTTTACCATGATTTTTAATATCAGCCATTTCATCAATAACTTTTTTTAATTCGGTCGAGTGTTGATGACCATTACTTTCATAATCACATAGATGCCAGATTTCAGTTTGAGTTATTATAGACATACGTTTCACTCGGCGTTGAGGACTTTTTTCAATCTTACTATCCAGTTTTACAGTTATAACAGAGTTAGGATCATTGTTGATGATTTTTTCCAGCCAGTCTAAATACCATTTCTCCGTGTCACCTTCAACGGAAAAATAATACTTGACCTGAGTTTTTCTTTTCATTATGATTTTTCCTCCTTTTCTGAAGCTATGAGTTCCTCGAATATCGGAGTAAAATCAATATCTTTTATTGCTCCATACCTGCTGACAAAGTAATTCTTCATATAGTCCTCACCTTTACGTACTCCATAAGTACCGGAAGTACCAAAGTCAGCTAACGAATAAATTGAACTTGCTTGGTCTTTATTACGCTCAACAAATTTGATCTCATCTCTTCTGAATATATTGCCATTCAAAAAGATTGGATTATGTGTATTGAATATCAGCTGTGCGTGATGAATATTGATTTCATCATTATGAAAGATATTTATTATGTTCATCAATGCCATTGGATGGATAGATGCATCAAATTCATCAACAACAAGTGTTCCACCGGTGTGTATAGCTTTAATGACTAACGGAAAAAGATTTACAAATCGGTAAGTACCATAAGATTCAAATATTTCTGCTGCAATAGCGAAATTCTTTTTGCCTTTTGCATTTTTCATCATAGAGCAAAGTATTGTTTTATTATCTTCTTTGTTATCTACATAGCCAAGTGCATTTGAACCGATACCAAATATTTCAGCCGCCTTGTTAGTGGTCTTATCAATATAGATCGTTTTCTTCTGAGGGTCTGAGAATCGTTTTATCAGCTGCATTGAGTCAGAACGATAAATCACCATGAATTTGTATGAAAACCAATCAACTATGATCTTGACAAGGTCTTTACTGAAAATTAGCTTAAATCCATTAGTCAGAAACAGTTCCTCATCATTAAGGCTGTTAAGAATGATATCTTCAGCAAAATCAGCTCCGAGTCCTTGAGCATATGGCACATAGTCGGAAATATTTGCAAGATTGCCGATCTTAAGACCATCTTCTCTTTGAAAGATCATATGCTGATTTACAAAAAGTGTTTCAGATACGATTTTACGATCGTAGTCCGTATCAAGAAAACTTCCAAGATCAAGTTTCAAAGCATACTCTATCAACAAACCATTTGTCGTAAACTTTATGCAGAATTCGACAGGCTCTGCTTCTTCTGACATATTATTCGGAATAAGCTCAAGCAAAAATGCAGCACGATTAGGCGAGGACTCATCCTCTGAATCACGGATATTTCCTCTTAGTACAATTGCCCTCATAACATCCATAGCTCCTATTATGTTGGTCTTTCCAGAAGCGTTCGGACCATAAATAACAGAAGAACACAAACCCCTGATTTTTTTCTTATTGCAGTTTTCTTCTAAGATGCTATAGTCAAGCTCAGTTTGTTTTGGCTTCTTAGTCATATCCAGTTCAGCCTCATCAATAAATGATTTATAATTTTTTAATTTAAAACTAAGCAACATAAAACCATCTCCGTTTTGTAAAATTATCGCAACTTATTTATTATATTATAACGCAATTTAAGGACTTTGTCAATATTATTGCATACGATTTTGCAAGAAATATGCAAAATCAAAGTTTAAAACAACTTTTTATTGCTTTCATTACTCCACTAAAGCTTTCTGAAAAAACACCGACTTACCATACTTCTTTTTAGCCATTAGATATAGTTTAATCTCCTGATCTGTAGGAGGATAAAATCCCAGCAAAGAATCCAAAGACTGAATAAATGGTATTGGTCTGCCCCTCATTGTAATTGGAGAAACACCATAACGCTCATAATGCTTCTTTATATTATTCTGGCGTTTATCGCTAGGGTATACATTATCAAGTGCAGTTTGAAGATCTTCTTTCGGATACTTATCAAGTTCATCAAGCAAAGTGACCATTCTTCTGCACCTTGCCTTTTTATTGCCTGTCTCATCAAAAAGATATTTTATCATCATCTTGCTTTCAAGATGACAAAGGTTAGTAGGAAATTTAAAAAGCCTGTTATAAACGCGGCTTACTGATGACGACATATTTACATAAGCATTTTTCAAAGTCCGTTTTAAATTTTTCTCTAGGAAATGTTGTCTTATATATTTTCTCTTGCACCTAAGTTCTATTCTTAATGTGTCCTTAAAATAATCAACACACTTATTATAATAGCAATTATCAAGTGCAGCCTGATGCTTATTGTATACTACAAATTCAAATCCTTGAGAGTTATTTTCTATATTAAAAGAATTTTCTCTCATAAATGAAGGACAATTTTCCTCAAGAGATTTATTATTAGTATAACCATCATACATAGGTATTCTGTATAGCATCTTATTTACTTCCTTGATAATATTCTCGGGAATGCCATGTACATCTCTTGCGATGTCGAGTCTGCTAAGATTAGATTCATCTATGTCACCTATCTGGAAGTCTGAGTCGATCTTATCCATAATGTCAAACAGTGTCTCTATAGCTTCATCAAATTCATCAGTACTATGTATCTGCTTTGTCAGATCCATATTATATATCAACATATTCATATTAACTATAACTGTAATTAAAAATGGCTTGCTATAATTTTTAATTTCATTATTGGTACATTTTCTTATTTCTAACCTTATTCCATATTGAATATATTCTAAATTTATAAAATTTTGAAATCCTATCCATTTATAATTTTTACTATTAAAATTGCATTTAGAAATTAATTCTTTATATTTTTCTATATCAATAGCTTTTATTAGTTCTATTGTATGAATAAAATAATTACTCAATTTACGCACCGTCCTTTTCGGTTTATTTTAGTTTATTGTTGTCCTAAAATAAAAAATAATTAAATATAGACTAAATTAGATAGAATTATAGGTGTTTTATATCTAGTGGAGATAGATAACATTTATTAAGATTGACTTTATATGATAAAAATAGCTATAATATAGTTTTTATAAGTAAATACTTATAAATTTTATTTTACTAAGAAAAAAATCCACTCCCTTTTTCTAACAAACAGGGCATGGATTATTAACCTATATATACATATTTTAGCTCTAATTTGAATCTATTCATCGCTATAATATTTATTATATTTTTCGTAAATTTCTCAAATTGACTTTCTGATATAATCTCATTATAATAGACACTTGAAAAAAATTCGAGCCTATGATAGGGGGAATTTTTATGCAAAGAAAATCACATAAGAAAATGTGAATATATTTGCATTTCACTTTGCCAGTCGTAAAGCAATAAAGATGCTTCTAAATGGAATTTATTAGAGTACACATATTATAAAAAGAATAAAACCGCAAGTACAAGCCGTTTTTTGAATCAACAGCGTAAAACTTGCGGTTTTTTGTTTAGAAATAAAATTCAATGTAATTATAAGGAAAAGAGTGTGCTTGATTTAGCACTCGGCTCATCTCAGCCGTATAGTATGAACGAGGTTTATATTTTAACAACAGATAAAAGATCAGAGAGCTGTTCATCGCTAAACACAGGATAGTGACCATATAGTGTGGTGTAAACTCTATCAAGAACTTCTTTGCGGCTAGTGATTTTTTGTTTCACACTATTATTGTATGCAGAATATGACTTATCGGAAGAATTATTTGTATCTTTTTGCTTTATCAACTTTATAAACTTTTCTAACCGCTTACAAAGCGTGATAACATCCTCCTTGATACGACCAGCGTTATTGTTATTTAAAACAAGCAGCTCACATCTTTTTAACGCCATAACAAAAAGCTCATAATTCTCCGCATAGTTGTTGTCATCTTTATTATCATCATTTTTCTTATCACAAGTACCAATATGACACGCTCTCAAAAGATCACGAAGTATGCGGTTCTTCTTCAAACGCTCCAAACTCTCTTTTTCTTCTTCCGAAAGACTGTCCATATCATAAACGAACAGCTTATGCTCTTGCTCCGCATTGTCCTGCGAAACGGCTTTTTCTTCTTTAAGTACCTTGCGTTCAGACGGAATGACCCTTATTTCACGTCCTAGCGGTTCCCATACGTTGCGTCTTAGTTCAGTACCTATTTGGCTTTTACCATATGTTTCAGTTGAAGTGCCGTACCAATCAACAAGTGTGTCACGGCCAATGCAGTTACTGTCCGAACGCTCACTGATAAGAAAATGCCATACTCCCAGCAGGAAACAGTCGGCGGTAAAGTTAAACTGTTTATCGACCATTTCACTTTTAGTCGCACTTTTGCCGTTTCCGAAAATGTAAAACGCTGTATCGTCGGCGATGTCCTTATCATCTCTTATCGCTCTCAGCAGTTCATCGACCATTTGTCTGCACTTATTTTCATCAATGCAATACAAAACAAATTCGGTCATAAACGCAAGCGATGTCGGCGTATCGGACTGTATATCTTTTATAAATGCCGCTTTTATCTCATCTTTTTCCGGCATAAGAAATTTAAAATTGAAGAGTTCCTTTTTGCAATTTATCAGATTGCTGTTCAAGCTCTTCAATGTATCCGCTCGTTCATTATCATCAGCATACCAATTCAAAGTAAGCGCAGAGATAAAATACTTGAATATAGTTGTCGATATTACAGTATTATTTGCTCCCAAAAATCTTTTTTCTGCTATGGCTTTATCTTTTCTAGTATACCTTGACAAGAGTTTCAAAAAGATACCTAGAGAAAGATACGAACTTTTATGAGTTTCTTCCATTTGAATGTTTCCTCCTTTTCAACATAAATCAGCGCATATGTACAAGTAGCATAAAAATCGCGCTGAAACTTTGTGAGTATTCACTTGCCGTTAACCCGTTAACATCTTTGCGTTAACGGTTCTTGGTGTGATAAACTCTAAACAGACAGATGATCTGATAGAGATAAAGTACAACAAAAATACTATGTGTCAGCAGCTTTGTAGTGCTTCTATTATATCACTTATTTACAGATATTTCAACTACTACTTGCTTAAAAGGAGAGCTTCTTATGAAAACTTTATTATTAACTCCAAAATTGCCGCAGGAGTATATACTGAAAGACGGCTGTTATTACAACTCAAAAGGCAAGATAACGGAATGGTCGATAATGCAATTAGAGTTTTATTCCACTATCAATACCCAGCACATTTGTACTAAGTACGTCAGATTTCACATCAAGCTAGCTGAGCAGGATAAGACGTATAGTTTCGATTGTCCGCTAGCACTTGCGATAGAGGGAAAGGCTTTAGACATCTTTTTCGACTATCAAATATATGCACTTTGCAGCGACAACCTGTTTTCTAGATTCATATCATCGGTAGTGAAACTGAGCGTATTCGGCCAAACACCGGCAGAGAACTATGCCATAGATCAAGGCTATCTGAAACTGCCAAACGGAAAAATCGTTTTCGGCTTAGGCGACGAGGTCGTCAGTGCTTCCGACGAAGACCCTGTTATCTCTGAAAGCACTATAAAGCTAAAGAAAAGCGATAACAGCGGCGACTTTACTTCATATCTCGACAAGCTTATAAATTCGGTATCGTTCCCGTCGGCGGCATTCATAGCGTCCTTAGTCGCTTATGTCAAGCCGATGTTCGAGAACGAGTTAGACGAATATGGTTTTACCATATACATTTACGCCGATTCAGGGCTTGGCAAAACGGAATTTTCAAAGCTGCTCAGTGATATTTTTGACGATCACGACAACATCGTTTCATTGTCCAGCGATAAATATGCAATCAAGAAAGCCGCAAAGCTGAAAGATTCATTGATAGTTATCGACGACCTGAATCGCACGGTATCATCGAGGATAAGAAATTCCAACGAAGCAAAGCTCTGCGACTTTATACAAATGAATCAAAGCAGCGGCAACTGCCACTACAAAGACATCGAGGTGAAACTCGACAACATAGCTATCGTCACAGCAGAATATGTCATCAAAAACAACAGCACCATAAACAGGTGTCTGCTAGTCCAGCTTGAAAACGCCTTTGACAGCGATGAACTTACTCTGTTGAAAAAAGAGCACGGAAAGTACATTGCGTTTCTAAAAGACTTCATCTTGTGGCTGTGCTGGAATTATGAAAAAATATCCGATGAATCAGCGTATTACAAAAGCAAGAACGATAATAGCAATATCGGCAATGAAAATAGCGGCAAGCTAAAGCGGATAATGCGTACCTATCAGATACTTTGTATCACGCTGGATATTTTTAAACGCTATCTTAAAGAACAGCACGATCTTACGGACGAGCATATCAAAGACTTATCTAACATATGCAAGACCTCGATAGAAAACTGTATCAACGACACGATAGACCATTGTTTGACAGATGATAATAAGATAGGCAGAGAATTTATCGACGAGATACTTCTCGGCATATTCCAAGAGGACATTGTGTCCGCCGATTTTGCTGAATATTCCAAAGAAGCGAAAAAAGCAAGAAAAAACAAATATCTGCAACGATACGTCTTTTATTTTGACGGCTCTTACCTTTGCGTTGAGGCTGACGTTTTGACAAATTGGCTGAAAACCAGATTAGAGCTTGAGGTAGTACCCAGTAAACAAAAAGTATCGGCGCAGTTAAGATATTATGGCCTGCTCAAAGTTATCGGCGGCGAGTACACATCTACTATTTCAGAGGACAAGAGCAGAAAATATTATCAGCTATACTTGCAGAGATTGAAAGAATGTCAGGCTGAGATCGCCAATATATCGGCAGACGAAGTGCATTATGGCTGGGACGATACTTCAAGATCTTCTGATTATGGCAGTTGGGGAGATAACTCGGACGACTGTTTTGAAAACATAGATGACCAAGAGCCTTATTAACTCCATACTAACTGCAGTTTTCTAAAGAATAGAAAGAAAGTCGAACAACGCCCATAAAAAGGAGCAAAGTCCTATTTTACACTAATACATTATTTTCAAGATACCAAGGAGGTAAACGATTATGGATATGGTCAGAGAAAGGGAACTCAACGTCCCTATATTTCAAAAGCAAAACCTCACTATCGAGGAAGCCGCCGTTTATTCAAACATCGGTCAGCACAAGCTGAGAGAACTCACGGCGGACGAACGCTGTCCGTTCGTTTTGTGGGTGGGAAATAAAAGGCTTATCAAGCGCAGGCAATTTGACGAGTATATGGCGAGAGCTTATTCTATCTGAATCATATAACCAAAGCTAAATTTCAGCAGAATTTAGATATTCGTTTTTATAAGGAGGAAATAGCAATGCAGAATAAGGTCAGATATTCAAAAGGAAAAAGACTTAAAAAAGGCGAATCTGAGCTAGCAAACGGCACTTACAGATACCGTTATCAGTCACGCAGCGGAAAACGAGTTTATATTTATGCGAAAACGTTGGACGAGCTTCGCCAAAAAGAGGAGACGGTTGAAACTAACAAAGCTTATGGTATCCGAGTGGACTCTATGAATACGACTCTCGACCAACTGGCAGGCTCGTGGTTTTCGCTTAAAAAGGGTCTTAAAGAAAATACATATCAGAATTATCTTTATATGTACAATACTTTTGTCCGTGACGAGCTGGGCGGATACAAGATAATGAGCATACGCTATGCGGATATACTCGGTTTCTACAACGAGCTTGTCGAGGTAAAAGGGCTAAAACCTAACACTGTAGATAATATCCATACCGTAGTTCATCAGGTGCTTGACTTTGCCGTGCAAAAAAATTTTCTGATGAACAACCCTTCTGATAACGCACTCAGGCATTTGAAACTTGAGAGCAAACAACATACTGAGAAACGTATCTCGCTAACTCTTGCAGAACAACAGTTATTCATCGACTATATGCTGAAGTACCCTCAGTGTAATCATTGGTATCCTATTTTCTACATAATGTTGAACACAGGAATGCGAGTTGGTGAGATAACAGGATTGCGCTGGCAGGACGTTAATCTTGAGAATGATTTGATAACTGTTGACCATACCTTAGTCTACTTCAACCATAGTGAGAACGGCTGTCATTACAATATCCATACGCCGAAAACTCGTTCAGGTGAAAGAACTATACCTATGCTTTCAGGAGTAAAGGCGGCTTTTGAGCAAGAGCGAAAGTTCCAGCAGGAAGCAGGGATAAAATGCGATGTTGTCATCGATGGGTACAGCGACTTTATTTTCACAAATCGCTATGGGAACGTGCATAATCAAAGCACTCTGAATCGTGCATTGAAAAGAATGATAGCCGACTGCAATCGTGAGCAGCTTGCGAATAATCCAAAGAACGCCGATGTCACGCTCCTACCGAATTTCAGTTGTCACATTCTCCGTCATACCTTCGCAACACGTCTTTGCGAGTCGGGCGTAAACATCAAGGTCATACAAGATGTTTTAGGTCACGCAGATTTTGATACGACAATGAACGTCTACACCGACGCCACAAAGGATTTCAAACAGCAGGAATTTAGAGAGCTGGATAGGCTTATCTCTAATGGTGGCAGTTTTGAAAAGTCAGATGAGTGATAGAAAAATACCGATACGATCTATTTTGGATTCATATCGGTATTTTTTTGCTGAAATTTTCATGTGTAAAAAACAACGTTTTATAAATGATTATGTGCCGTTTTATAAAAGATCTTATTCTCGATTACCTTTTCTATTGGTGCAGGAATTCTCTTTATACTCCTTAAAGATTCAATAGCTACTTTTTTTATGCTTAATCTTGTTGCTCTGTTGATTGCGGTTGAAGCCTCTACTTCTGATTTTGAACTTTCGATAAGACTTTCCATAAAATTCTGATAAGAACAGATATATTCCTGTCTTAAACCTTCGCTTATATTAATAGCTACATAATTTTGAAAGTTCAATATATTTTTCCCATCTATATTACTTTGTAAAACTATTAGTTCATTTTCTCCACTATATCTCCATTTTATTCGTTTTCCAAGTTTCTCTTTAAAGTCAATAAATTCCTTATCGCTATAGTACCATGCTACACCATCTACACCCTCAACCTTACGAGAATATCCAAATTCATTTGGACCATCGGTATATCCAACCGCATAAATTGAGCAGTATTCCCTTGAATCATGATGAAGATATGAGAATTCGTTTATGATCTCTTGGGCACCTACTGAAGTTGGTCTAACAAAAAGTAAAATAATAATATGATTCTCATTCAATTCTCTTTCCTGACGTTCGATCTGCTCATATGTATTTACTGCATACATTATTTTTCCTCCTTATCAAATCAAAATAACAACATTTTTATTACAGACGGGTTACCTCAGAACAATTATATCATTTTTTTACAAATAAATCAATAGTTCGACCATATTTACATAAATAAATCACCGACACAGCCACAAAGCCATATCGGTGATAACTTATCATATCTTTACGCTGCACCTCATGAAAATGGTGCAGATTTGGTGCATTGGTGCAAAATAATGTGACCTAAATGCACCGAAAAGCCCGTAATTACGACACTTTCTTACTCCAACGTCTTCATTGTAGGGAAATACCCACACCGCCTTTTTATATCTTTTCAAAAGCCCGCAAACCCTTGATTTTACTGGATTTGCGACGTTTTTGCTTTTTACAAAAGTTTATATATTCTCGCAAAACCTACGCCATTTTGGCGTAAAATTGGCGTATGGGGATTTGGTGGGGTGGTGGGGATTCTACTATAAAACAGTTTAGATTTTATTGGGCTGAAAAAATTAAACAGCTTTTTTTAGAATCTATCTTCCAACTCTTCGTTTAAAAGCTTTTCTTTAATGATAATAGTGTTCTGCCATTGATATTCTCGCTTGACAATTCGTAGATCTCATCTAACTCAAGCATTAAGCCGGTGGGGTTTCGCCCTATTATTACATATTGGTTTTGCGCATCAAAAGCAATATACTGCCTCATTTTATCGTCCAACAGAATATCTGCATTGTCTATTACAAAAAGCTTATCCTTCGAATTTTTTATTGAAGCTTTGTAATTCTTTTTTTGGTCAAGGTAATTAAAGCACCTTATTCTTTTATCATTTGCAGACAGTTCTTCAATAAATGAATACAGAGCGGATTTGCCAACGCCAGAGTCGCCTGTGATAAAAGTAACGTTGTAATCAAAATGTAGATCAATGATGAAGGAAGTGTGGGTAGTATTGATCTCTTGCATCACGATCGGTTTAATCTTCATTGCTCCACCACTCCTTCAGTTCTTCATAATCCTCTATTTCTCTGCATTTCTTCTTACTCTTATCGTACACGTTCACTCGTGTCATATCAAATGATATAAGCGGATAATCACAACAGATTTTTCCATCATCAAGAGAATAGATCATATCAAGAGCATTATCACCACATTCTCTTATGTCAAAAATCTTATCAGTATTGTACATTATATTCAATACCGTCTTGCAGCCACTGGAAAGCTTATCAGTATTCAGCGTTGTTCCGTCAAAACGTGATTTAATTGTATATGGCCCGGTCAATTCAGCGTGGTCAATTTTTTCAATTATCTCATTTGCCTTATTATCCAGCATTTGAGCAGTATATTTGTTAAAATAAACATCGTTCAATTTAACAATTTCTATTGATTTTGGAATCTGACCGTGTTTATATATTGTAATCATTTATTACCTCTCTAACTGCAACACATCTTTTAAAATGGAATACTGATAAATTTGTCTTGCCTTATCCTCCGAAGAAAGCCTATTTGTATCCAAACCGCAAATGTCGTCTGCTTGTCTGTTTTCCATTTCACAACAGTTATTAACAAAGCACTCTCCAAGATGTCCCTTGTCAGTTTCAAATCCTGTATTACGTGTAATGTCGTACAACAGTTTTGCTGACAACTGCTCTGTGTTGTAGTTGTTTGAATAGTTAAGACTATTCTTAAGTTCTATAAGTTTTTCTTGACTCCTAGAATTCAATTGTATATCTACAAAAACATCTTTTGCTCTAAGCAAGTCTATTCTCTTATCTTTCAATTCATCGTCTTTAGCAAATACCCAATCCTCTAATTTTTGAAAAGATAAAAGCGCAAATTCAAATGAATGGATTTCTTTTATTTGAACGTTTTCTTTTTGTTCTACGCTTTCTTTTAATTTTTTCACTTCACGTACAACATCATGATTATCAACAGAACTATCTATTAGAATATAATATTCGTTGCCATCAGCCTCAATTCTTGATGCTGCCTTTCGTAATTCTGTATTATTTCTTTTAGTTTGTACAGTAAACTCAGGATTTATCACTTTGAAAATGTTTTTCCAAAATTCAAACCCAGAAGCACTATCCTCGCACCAAACATATTTACTCATAATAAACCCCTAACTTTTTGCAATAAACAATCTGCTTTAATTATATCATTTTTTTATGCGTAAATCAAGATTAGAGACCTGTTCAAAAATAATCTCGTAAAGTTTTTCGTTAATTTTCGGCATTTTAGAGTTTCTACTGTTTATTTAATTTTATGGTATATCTTTTAGGTTCAGGGGTTTCATCTTGATATCTAAGAAATTCTTCGCTTTCAAAATCTGGAATCCCTTTGGAAAATTCCGACACTTTTTTCAGATAGTCAGCATCTTCTTCTACAAATAAAATATCATTCGACGAGCATTCGTTTATGGAAAATTTCACTATAAAGACATTGGAGTTTAAAGTGTAATTATAATCTGATATTTTGTCTATTTGGATTTCTTCAAAAGAATAATATATATTCAATATAAATAGTGCTGCTAATGCCCTTATTAATGAGTTTATATTAGCTTTATGTAATTCATTTATTCGATTATGTTTTACTGAACAGTATGCAACATAATAATCATTTTCATCACTGGGGATATATCCCATTGGGGCAAATTCATTTCCCAAACCATGTGTATCAGTAAAATACATATTTGGCGAGATTATTTTTACTTGTTTGTCCGACAAGTTCCACTTCTTATTAATCTGATTAATTGCTGCTCCTATACTATCTGAACTGCGCTTAAATTCTATTTTGTATAATTCGAAAAACAAAGACTCTATCTGTATACTTATAGCGATTAATAGGTCTGCTATTTTATTTGAAAATGTCCATATTTGGTTGTGCCCGTTTTCACTTGTTTCATCTGAAAAATGAATATAGTAGGATAAATCTACAACGTCACTTTCTAACTTCTTATAAACTGACCAAAACATATTTGATTTGTCCGACATTTTACATACTCTCTTTCTGTGTTTTTTGTTTTAAACTCAATAAACTTTTTAAGTTCAGCTCGCAACGCTACAATTCGGCTGTCAATTTCAACCTTTCAATGTTGGAAATGGTAATGTATCTAATATATATTATCAAGGTTAGTATAACGAAAATTGCCTATCAATTGCTTGTATTAAGTGTATATCATAAACCTATGTCATTTTTAAACCATTCGGTACAGATAGATTTGTTCAAGGGCGATTTTATAGTCATATCAAGTACATCACAATCTAAAAATAAAGCTCTATAATATCTACAGTCAGAGGCATCTAATCCTCTTACCTGTATTTAAAGTGTTATCATCGCGGTTTTTGAAAATATTTGTTATTCTCATTATACCATTTTTCTGCGGGGAAAGCAAGCCAGATTGCACAAAAAACAAGCCACACCCCGTGCTGTCAAATCGGCATAGTGTATGGCTTGTCTATTATTATTTTTTCATTGCATTTAAAATAGAATAAATATTTTGTTCGGATAAATATCCGGAAGGGATATGGCTCTTGTTCTCGTGATACTCAAGATTTGCTCTGCCATTAGTTTCTGCCACCAGCAATGCAGTAAAAAAACGCTCCCAGCTGAAATACTTTTCACAATCTATATGTTCTGCCGGGTCAGCCAAAATCTCTTGAACATTATCGTTACGGTCAAAAATCGCCGAGCGAAGAATAAGCCATTCAAAACTCTCCGGCAAAAAAAGATCGATCTTATTATTTGATACAGACCTTAAATACATAAGCTCTTTGATTTCTGAACCAAGTGCCGCAGCGTCGGCTATTACAAGAATATGCTTACCTTTATGCTGTTCCAGTAATTTTACAATTCCGCTCTTTCCGTTAGAACTGATACATTCGAGATCGTGATCTTCAGTTGCTTTCTTAAAGAACTGAAGACCCGACCTGCTGTCTTCAACGATCACAATATCATACGGAAATGCTGATATATCCTTTTTTGAAATGTTCTTATATATCTTCTCGAACTTCGGTTTTGCACCATTTTTATGGATCTTCCTGATAGCATCTATGCTGTATGGAATTTGCGCCAACGGCTCTCTTGTTACAAGAACATAATAATTATCAGAACCCTGAATCGCTTTTGCAAACTCATAAGAAGATAGAAATGGTGTACTTTCTTCAACAAAAACAATGCTCTCGTGGGTATTTTCAAGAATGGTTTCCCAATTAGCATTTGACAATACAAGGCAAGGTTTACTGCACTTTAAAATTACACCACTTTGTTCACCAAGTTCGGAATAGTTTCTCACCATATTGATGAGTTTCGTTTTTCCAGTGCCACTGTCCCCTGTCAATATCGTTACATTTCTCTCAAGAGTAAAATTAAACGTTATGTGCCTGTTTTTTATTTGTATTTTTATTTTACCCCTCATTTTCTTCACTCCTCAGATATCTATCTGCAAGCATCAAATATTCAATTGGGTCTGTAATCACTTTTCTTTTCCCTTCATTTATTATTTTCACAGAAAAAGACTTTCCAAAGTCCATCAAATGATGCAATGATACCGTAATATCCTTGTTTTCAGCCATTTCAAGCAGATACTTTGAGCAGTTATCTCCGCAATTTGAAATATTGAAGATCTTTTTAGGCTGATTATATATCAGCAAAAGAGTCTTAACGCCCGCTGACAATTCCGTTGAATTAAATTTGCCAAAAATATCGTTTTCTATAAGATCAGGGCCAATTACAGTTGAGTCATCAATATCCTTAATGATCTTTTTTGCAAATGGTTCCATGACCCACATTTTATCATACTGATTTGCATAATAGACCTCAGTATTGTATATTTCTTTAGGGTGTTTTCCAAAAAATATTCTAAGCACAACACCATCTCCTTATAGCTATTATTCACAAGCGAAACGGACGTATACGCCCATACAGTCTGCCTTCTTGAAAAATTTTGTTATTCTCATTATACCATTTTTCTGCGGGGAAAGCAAGCAGGATCGCATAAAAAACAAGCCACACTTGTAGTGCTACAATAGATATTGGACAAAATTAAGAAAAAAGAAAAGAGAGATAGGCAAAAATCTGATAAAATAAAG
>NZ_JBDGDD010000045.1:0-14960 GCF_040909065.1 Ruminococcus sp. RTP21359st1_H3_RTP21359_211015 | reverse complement strand
TATGGCACAGTTATTATGCCCGCTACAGATGTCGAAATCGACAAACCCCATAAAAATGGACTTGAGGTGTCGTACATTAATGGTGAAATAGGGTACAGCATTTTTGCTAATGGTAAGCAATACTCTAATAGTTTTTATGAATCAAAAATTGAAATAAGAGAAATGATGATGGAAGAATCAAGAATACTCTATGTCGCAATGACAAGAGCTATTGACAATTTCATTTGGTTCAATAATATCGATGCCAAAGGAAACAATTGGGGCAAAATGCTTGAGGAAATGAGCGGAGAGGTGTAAGAATATGGGCTTGAAAATATATACATACTCTAATCCTTATGAGATCAGACGTGAATCATACTGGAATGAGATAAAGGATTGCGCTCATTTTTGTGTTTCACAGACAATGGTAAATGGTTTTGAAGATATTTATCCGTCACTTAAGGAAGGCGGTTATCTAACAACTATCCGTATATTGATCAACACGCTTTACTCCGACTGGGAAGATGAAAACATACGAGTGAAACAGATAATGGAAGTTGATAATGCCATTAATGCCCTCCCTCTTGACGAAGATGTGACCGGTAATTCCAGGCGATCTCTTGAATACAATACCAAATTGCTAGTTAAATGCATACGTCTTTTCAAAGAATTGGGACTTGATGCAAATAGCTTTGATACATCACGTCTGAACGCAGATCAAAAATATCTTATAGAAATATATAAGTATATTTCTAGCAGAGAAAAAACTTCCTTTGAATTTAAAAGACCTTTCTTATCAGAAATCATAGATGAAAAGATACTGGAAGCACTCAAAACCAAACATAAGAATTTTCCGTATGATAAACTTGATAGACATACTGTTGTTATCCACGGCATACATCAGTTTACACCTGCAATGCTGTGTGCCATTGAGGATATTTCACACTTCAAAAATGTAGTATTGCTTTTTAATTATCAGAAACAGTATGAATCAATCTATCAGACATGGACTAACATCTATTCTCTATTTGAAGAAGGAATAAAATACAGTGATGAACCTGAGTTTAAACCAGTTTCTCTACTGATTGATAGCTATCCTTGTAACACACTTGCTGACAATATTGGAACACTTTCAAATGGTAAGCTTGAAGTTAGGCCAGGAATCCTTAATAATATTGAGGTTATCGAATTTGAGAATACTACGGAGTTTGCTGGTTACTGTGCTAAACTTTTTGAAAACGCACGTAAAGTAAATAAACATAATGGCTCTCATAATCCAGTTCTATATGATATGTCAGAACAATTGTATTCGGCTTCTGGCAAGGTAAATGACATACTTAGAGCATATTTCCCTGAACAATTTGGCGAACGCCATTTCCTTGATTATCCTATTGGTCACTTTTTCGTTGCAGTTGTAGAGATGTGGGACAATGAAAATGAGTGTGTCAAAGTTGAGGATATGTCTCTTATCAAGGATTGTTTTGAATCGGGAATAATCAAAGAAAATATTCCTGGGGAACTTCTCAATACATTCAATACTATAGAACCGTATATTGAAAAAGAAACAACACTTGTTGGCATTATAAGTTCTCTTAAAAGGCTTCGAAAGTATGTAAATCCGTCTGATAAGAAACTACAGCGTATAGGATATCTTAATACCAGCAAAGAGAAGCTTGACATACTTAGGATAGCACTTCAAGAACTAAATGAAATAGCTATTAGTTTCTTCTCTGATTTTAGTAGTGGTGGTGATAACTTCAACCGTTTCTACATACGTATTCATGATTTTATTGTTAAACGAACGCAAGATCTGGAGTCTCTTGATAAGGAGATGAAAGAGGTTATTGGCAAACTTCTTGATCGTATGAATAAAATAGATCTGCCTGATACAGGCACATTTACATGTCTGAAACAAACAATGTCGTTTTATCTTAGTCAAGATGATAATCTAATGCACGGGGCAAACTGGATTGTAAGAGATTTTGAGCAGATAGATGGTGATATTCTTAGAAGTAGCAAACAAAAAGCAGAGAAAACTTGTTATCATTTTTGTTGTCTTAGTGACAGCGATATATGTGCAGCTAAGGACGAACGGCTTCCTTGGCCTCTCGATATTAACTTTTTTGAATATTCTTATGAGCCATTAGAACAAAACTATCAAATATTCCTTAAGTCTAAAATGGAATTTAAGAATTTCAAACGTTATGCTTTGCTTTACGGATTGGAATTTAACCGCATCGGTTGTAAACTTAGTTATGTCAAGACTGTTGATTGTAAAAATAACGAATTATATCACCTAATAAAGATGCTAGGAATTAAAGTTAGAAAATATCATAGCGATACTTTTGATAGCTATATGCCGCATTTGAAGTATAGTGATCCGACAGGAGAGCATTATCCAAAGGATAATGAAGGCATTGATAAAATCAAATATAGTATGTGTCCATATAGATTTGCTCTTGAAAGTGTTGTGCAAGGTAAAACTATTTTCAGAGAAAGATTTCTTGTAATATTCTATATGAGAGTCTTATTGCAAAATGCTATTCTTACTAACTACGTTGGAAAGAGATTAAACGAAAAGGAGCTTAAGAACATCATTATTGAAGAATACCAAATTCTTGATGATAAGTTTAAGATTTCAAATGAATATGAAAAATCTCAAATAATCTCAGAATTGTATAAGTATCTTGTAGGATATCTAAGAAAGCATAACAGTTTTAACAAACCATCTGACATCCATAGATTCAGGGATGATTTTTTGGTAGTAAAATTAGACGATTTTATAAGGAATGCAATGGGTATTGATCTTGAGGATATTATAAATAACGACAAAGAAAGATACAAAGATAATCGAGGTGTACATTGCAAATATTGTTCGAGTAAGGACATTTGTTTGCGAATAGCACAAAATTAAGCTTTAGGTGGTGATGATATGCTGAAAATAGGAATGTATGTCAGATGTTCGATCGATGTTGA
Organism: Ruminococcus sp. RTP21359st1_H3_RTP21359_211015; assembly: GCF_040909065.1. Taxonomy (NCBI): domain Bacteria; kingdom Bacillati; phylum Bacillota; class Clostridia; order Eubacteriales; family Oscillospiraceae; genus Ruminococcus; species Ruminococcus sp. RTP21359st1_H3_RTP21359_211015. The sequence goes on along the minus strand of NZ_JBDGDD010000045.1, from coordinate 12,005 downwards.
AAATCCTAATGAACCAAGAGATTTCATTTCGGGTAGAATAGTTGAGATCAACGATTTTTCCGAGGTAGCCAAAGTGGAATTTTTTGATCTTTTAAATCTTAGAAAATATTATAATGTTCCCCAAACGCTGGAATTTCCTTTATCAAAGCTTAATCATTGCATACTTAGAAATGGTTCTCTTGCTGAATACAACGGAAATATGTATCATATTATCCAGCACAATATTGATAAAAGTAATAACTTTATCTACTATTATCTGACTTCTGACACTAGCACAGTATTGAAGATTTGTGAAAAAGATATTAAAACCACATTTAATTCAAGTGATGTGTCACCACTGTCACAGTTAAAGCGCTTTGAGTTTCAAAATCCTATGTGGTATTTTGGCAGAAGTGCAGTCAATAACGCTATTCATACTATCGATAACGCTTTCTACGGATTTAAGGAACTTGCTGGTTGTAAGATATTTTTAAAGCCATACCAGCTTAAAACAGTTATGCGTTGCCTTTCCGAACCCAGTTGCAGATATATGATAGCTGATGAGGTGGGTCTTGGGAAGACGATAGAGGCCGCTTCTGTTTTAAAGGTGTATTTATCAGATAAGAAAAATAAAAAAGTACTTGTGTGTGTCCCTGACGCATTGGTTGAACAGTGGAAGACAGAGCTTGCTTTTAAGTTTAGTCTGTTCAATGGTGACAATCTAAGCGGAAACAATATAAAAATAACTCCGATGAGTCAGATAACGATGACAAATGACAAATATGATTTTATTATTATTGATGAAGTACACTCTGTTCTGGACAATGATTGCCGCTATGAAACGATACTAAAACTTAGTCGCACTGCTAATAATGTAATAATGCTCAGTGCTACACCTGTTCAAAGTCGTAGCGAAGAATATCACAAACTTCTTTCGCTGATCCAGCCTGAAAGATATTATGATATGGGAGAAGAAGAATTTACTGGCTTACTTGAATTACAAAATAAAATAGTCCGCAAAGTACATTCTGCGATAGAGTATCTTGAAGATTATAAGGAAGTTATAAGGGATTCTGATAATGAACATAATGAAGATACTCTCGAAGCATTTGACGAACTTGTTGATACACTTGAGGATATAGCTGACAAAACAAAAGATAAAATGATCGAAGAAGATATTGAAAAACTCAATTATGAAGCAGATAATTTTTCTTTGATAAATCTCGAAAGGATGGTTGCGTATATCTGTGAGGCATACCAAATTGAAAAATGTGTAATACGCAACAGAAAGAAACCAGAAGACACAAACAACAGAGTTCTTAAAGAGATATCCTATGAAATGGATTCTGACTTCAATAATACAGAATTTAGAGTTTATTCATTACTTTCTGAATGGATATCTAGTAATAACTTCAACAAAAAAGAGTTTGATACCATGATACTGCCTCTTATCAGTGCATTTTTCAGTTCATCAGAGGCATTTTCTGATGAGCTGAAAAGGATCCCTTCTGTTCCTGTTGAAATCAGAAGATTGACTGATAAATGGATATCAGAAGACATAAAAACAATTGAAAAAATAAGAAGTATTCTGGATGACCCTATGGATTTTATGTCAAGAATGGTTACCGTCTGTGATTATCTAGAACAGGAAGCTTACGATAAAAAGGTACTTGTATTCACACATTTTACCGGAACGCATAAGCTGTTTCGTAGATTGTTTACCAAAATATTCGGTGAAGAACATTGTGCTTTTTTCTGTGAAGGGATGTCACCTGATGAACTGGAACTTAATACTTACCGTTTTCAAAATGAACCTGGTTACCGTATAATGCTTTCTGATGAAAGCGGTGGCGAAGGCAGAAACTTCCAAAAAGCAGATGAGCTTATTTGTATAGACCTTCCATGGAGCGCTAATACACTTGAACAACGTATAGGACGTCTTGACAGAATAGGGAGAGACAAAACTAAGGATGTAGTTTCTGTAATAGTTTATGCGAATGACTCTGTAGAAAAGGATCTTGCTGATATATGGAACAAGGGTCTTAATATTTTCAATAAATCACAAAGTGGTCTTGAAATCATAATGAATGATATTGATGAACAGATAAGAAACGCAGTTATGAGTGATTTCAAATATGGTTTAGCTTCTATTGTTGATGACATGATCGATGAAATCAAAAAGATAGAAAAGCGTGTAAAAGAAGAACGGCATTTTGACATAGCAGCATACGCATATCAACACATAAATAGCGAAATTGAGAAAACTGTAAAGCGCTATAATGAAAATGAGAGAGAGCTGTTCCGCAATTCTATGATGTCATGGTCACATCTTGCTGGATTTCACGGAAATAAAGTTGTGGAGGATGTAGTGAGATTTAATGCATCATCTTTCTCACCTAAATCAGCATACAACACACTATTTGTTCCTCCTGACATGGATGCAATTATAAATGATAAACTAAATCAGATGCAAAACCACATAAGAGTGCTTAATGGTGATAAAGCTATACAGAATGATAATTACTCTATTCAGGGAACGTTTGAACGTAATTTGGCTTTAGAGAATGATTACCTTCATTTCTTTGCACCTGGTGATGGGATTTTTGACAGTATAGTGAACAATGCCGTATCTGCATATAAAGGAAGGTGTGCTGCTGTTGCTATTCGCAGCGAAATAAACTGGGAAGGTTTTGCTTTTAATTGGTATATTACTCCTGATGAACTGCTTTTACTACAGAATAGTATTTCATTGAAACAGATCAATCAGTACCGTGGTTTTCTTTCTTCGAAAATAATCAGCACATATATATCTATGGATGGAATGTGTGTAGAAACAGACCAAAGTGTTATAAGAGAATTTCAAAAATATTTCAGCATACCGGCATCACAACTGAAAAATTATGTTGCAAACTTTGGCAAACGCACGCCTTCAAATGATTTCCTTGATATAAGTAGAAAATTTGCAAGTTCAAATCTACTGTGGTTTAAAAGAACTCATTCTGTCGGAGAATGGGTAAGCAAAGTAACAGCTTGTCATGATGTTGCAAAAAAACAGGCTATTCAAGAGTTTCATAAACTCAGACGAATAGATCTTCTAAGTGATACGCTTAATAGAGAATACAGCTCAATATGTGCCTCAGCAGAATATTTCCATAGAGATATTGACCTTACGGAGAAAATGAGAGTAAATGAGCTAATACTTAAATCATTTACTAAACCGAGAATCGTGCTCGATTCAACATGTTACATAAGGATGATTAATCGATGACAGATCATGATATAATTCATAAGGTTCAGGATTTTTTTGATAATCCGAATATGAGAGTTAATAGCACAGACCTGCTAAATGGCGACAATGTCAATACTGCTGTGGCTGAGCGTATGATAAACGCTTATCAGCGCTTTATGTCTAACCAAACTTTTGAAAAGCAGATAGAGTTTGAATGTTCTTTAAGAAATTTTCTGCTTTTTCTCAAAACAAGCGTAACAATAAAAGACTATAATTTGTTGACACCAAATTGTTTTGGTTTGAAGGTAAATTACTCAAACGATAGCATCTATGCTAATTTTGAGCTTCCTAACTATGTTAATGAAACCTTTGTAAGAACTATTTTTGACAATCAGCAAGTACAAAAAGTTGCGGATGACACAGCAATCAAGGTGGTTAATCCATATATCTACAAACTTACTAAACAAAAATTTATGACTTTCAAATCAATAGAACAACAACTTGCTGTTATAGGAGCACTTCGTGTTCCTGCTGGCTATACTGCTATGGTCGCCATGTCCACTGGCGGAGGAAAAAGCCTTATTACGCAGACTGTTTCCTATCAGTATGACAACGGTCTGACAATTATCATTGTCCCTACGATTTCACTTATGCTTGACCAGCAAAGAAACGCTTCAAGTATAATTAAACCTGATAATAAAAAAGAGATAATGTACTATCACAGTGGATGTAATGTCGATGAATTGATCTCCGCACTTGATAAAAATCTTGTCAGAATGCTCTTTATTTCACCAGAAGCTTTGATTAAGAACATTAGGATACAGGACAGCATTCTCAAAGCAAATTCAAAAGGCTATTTAAAAAACCTTGTTATAGACGAAGCGCATATAATCATTGAATGGGGAGCTTCATTCCGCGTAGATTTTCAGTGTCTTGATTCTTTCAAAAGACTCCTGGTAAAAGATAACCCTTCTCTTAGAACTTACCTGCTTTCAGCTACTTTCAGTAAAAAAGTTGTTGACAATCTAAAAATGTTCTATGGAGATGATGACCGCTGGATAGAGATACGACTTGATGCACTGAGAAAAGAACCGCGTTTTGACATTATAAAGTGCAACTCATATACTGAAAAGCACGATAGGATCAAAGAGCTTGTTTGTAAGCTTCCACGTCCTATGATAATATATGTTAATTCTCCTGATGATGCTGAAAAAGTACAACATGAATTAGCCAAAGTTGGATTTGACAATACTAGGATTTTTACTGGAAAAACAAAATCAATTGATCGAGAACGTATTATAAACGAATGGATAAGTGATAAATTTGACCTGATGATAGCCACCTGCGCATTTGGTGTAGGTGTGGACAAAAAAGATGTAAGAACAGTTATTCATTCTTATATTCCCTCAAGCGCAGACCAGTATTATCAGGAATGCGGACGTGGTGGACGTGATGGCCTGCCATGTCTAAGCGTTATGCTCTATACCGATGATGATATAAAAGCAACTATGTCAATGACACAAAAAGTTCTTACCGTTGAGAAATTATGTGGACGTTGGTTTAGTATGCTTAACAACCGCAAAACTAATATTCGATTGGATTCTATTGTGATAGATACATCTGTTAAACCTAATTACAGTGATACAGATTCTTTCTATGTTGACGTAAATAATGCCGATATCACATGGAATGTTTATGTTATTCTATTGCTTAGAAGAGCTAGAATGATCGAAATAACAGACGTGAAATATAGCGACGACAGGTATATTTTTAATATAAGGCTAATTGACAAACGAATTAGGTTTGATTGTGAGCAAACCATTGAGATCTTTAATAGTATACGTGATGATGAAAGTAAAAGTATCTATATGGAAATAAAAGAATTGACATCTAAATTACGAAGAGTAGGAAAAAGCTGCTGGTCATCAATGTTCAATGACATCTATCTTCTTACCGAGGAATACTGTGCTGGATGCAATAATCATAACGATATAAGATCAGAACGAGGAAATCATTTTCCATTAAAAAAGCCCATTTTCTATCCTGTATCAATTCCAGAAGGAAAACTATGTGATGTTATGACTGGCACTAAAGAAATGCTTATAATTTGTGAAGAAGATTCTTATGAAATAATACAAAATTTACTGATCGGTGCTGATATCATAATCATACCTGATGAGTCTGAATTAGCATTTAGGTTATTAAACAGTAAAATTATAAAACCCACACAATACTGCATGGGGTACAGTGAATTCTTTGACCTTAGTCGAATGAACAGTTACTACTATCTTTCAGGAAACATCGTTTTTTATATAGGCGATGATCAAGAACTTGCTGAGAGAGTACTGAATATATCTCATGACAAGGAATACAACCGTGTATACGTAGTAAACTCCGATTTTTATATTGCTAAACGGAACAAGAACATATCCGAACTGGTAAACGGAGCTTGTAAGTATGATTATATTATTAAGAAGGAGCTGATATAATGTTTTTTAGTCCTATAAAGAAAGAAACTATTCCAGAACGTGTTCTTTCGATAAGTCAAATTGTTGCTGATAAAGGACCAATAGATGAAAAAGATCTCAATAATATTCTTATACCACCAGAATTGAACATTGCTAAAAACAGCTATTTCGGATCTGTGTTAGACACAGCCAAGGAGCTGAAACTTATAGATTATAATGGCGAAAATAAAATCATTTTCACTGGCAATAAAGATAATATAAAATCATTAACTTCATTTCGTCTATTCTGTAATTCAATGGTTTTTAACGATAGCTCTTCTGATTTTTATAAAGTAATCTCTTGCTTTTTGGAGGCAGATGACAAATGGTTAAGTTATGGTTCAGTTACTACTTCTACTGAAGTTATAAGACTTATAAATGCTGAAACAGGAATACCTTCTCTTAAACTTGAGAAAGATGTAATCCTTGGTGTGAGATTTTGGATCAACTTTCTTGGCTTTGGATTTTTTCAGGAACAAGCTAAAATCTTTCTTCCAAATATGTACACAGCATTGAAAGATTTTATGCTCCTCGGTAATATCGAAAAAGACAAGGAATATTCTGTTGAGGATTTCCTCAACAATCTTCACCACAGTTCGTCTGTTGCATTAAAAGGTGCCAGAATAAAACAAACGTTGAATCTTGCCATGTCAAATGCTCTTAGACTAATGCATGATAATAAAGAAATTGAACTTGAAAGACATCTTGATAGTGAAAAAACATGGCATCTGTTCCCAAATGACGAACATGAGTTCACTTCTGAAGTTACACATATCATTATTAAGAAGGTGGTGAAGTAATGAATACGGCTATTGCCAAAAAGAGAATCAATCAGGTGTTAAGAATAGATTCTATTGATAGTACAGACAGTGATTTTCTTGCAACCCATGTGCCTTTTCGCAAAATAGTAGTTGGTACAAAATCGGGAAATCAGTTTGAGGAAACTTATAGATCTGAAGAATATATATATAGGGACATCTTTAATAATGAACTAACGAAAAATGAACATCAATTTGTTATAGTTGAAGGCTCAAGTGGTGCTGGTAAATCACATTTTATACGTTGGTTATATGCTATGCTTTCTGCCAAAGAAGAAAAAGATGATGCAGTTCTTTTGATACGAAGAAGTGATAACACACTTAAAGGAACTATCAGACAGCTTCTTGATATTAAGGAAGTTAAAGAAATATCAAACAAAGAAGCCTACGAACGTCTTGTAAAAGCAAATAAAGCTATTACTGAAAATAAGTTTAAGTCAACCATCTATCATCAGTTCATAGTAGAAATTGAGAATGATACCAGCGAGATGTTGAGCAGCATGAAAAGAAAAAAACTTGTTGCTTTACTTAATAACTCTTTATTTCAAGAAAGGCTAATGGCTGCAGGAGGTCCAATAGACAGGATCTACAACAAGATAACAAGTTCATCATCTAGTATTGATCTTGATTTGATCGCTCAGTTTACCAAAGAGGACTTAACACTTGATATTGATTTTACCAACCAATTAGATGATGCTGACAAAAAAGCGCGGGACTTTGCCGACAACCTTTTAGAAGGCGGCGATGATGATTTTATAGTGAAAATAACAGCATATATGAATTCTTTCGTTGAAACTGTAATTCAGACAAGTGCCGGCATTGAACCAGGCGATTTTCAGCAGATATTCAAAGAAATTAGACAGGAATTAAAGAGAAAGGGAAAAAATTTAATACTGCTAATAGAAGATATTACTTCATTTACAGGTGTTAATCAGGCTCTACTTAACGCTCTTGTAACTGGTCATACAGGTTCAAATGAAGTAGACAACTTATGTAGACTGATTTCTGTTGTAGGTACCACAACCCAGTACTATAATCAATTCAGAGATAACTACCGTGACCGTATCACAAAGCAAATAACAATACATGACGGCGTTATCGGTGAAAACAAAAACGACCTTGTTCAATTTGTCGCCAAGTATCTTAATGCTATATCTCTCGATAGCGAAGTTCTTGATGAATGGGTGAAAAATGGTGCTTATTCAGAAGAAATGCCGGTTTATGAAGACGATGATCTTGACCATTGGGATAAATTTAAACTGGCATCGGGAAGGCAAATATCTCTTTTCCCTTTCACTAAAAATGCGATTATAAATCTATACGATGCTATGTCAAATCATAAAACGCCGAGATATATTCTGAGAGATATTATAGAGCCTGCTGTAAACGAGGTATTATATAGTATATCGACATTTCCTAAATTTTGCTTAGGTTGGCGTTCTTCACTTCCTGAATCGATTGAAAACAGAATAGGAAATATAGTTCAATCTATAAAAATACCTCAGGAACAGAAATCTGATTACAGAAAACGCTTGGTTACTTTTATGAGTTTTTGGACAGATAAAACACTTGATGTTACGAGTAATGGTCGCATTGCTGGAATAAATACAAAGATATTTTTCGAACTTGATTTTAGTGATTTTGTTGGCAAGCTCACAAGCACGACAAATATCAAGAATATACCAGACCACGTAGATACTTCAGTTAATGCTAACGACTCTCTAACTAAAACAAATGACACGGATGGTATAAATGATGAAGCTGCCGTTGAATCGGAAGATCAGGCTCAATCTTCAAATCCCACATTGAAAGAGATCCTTAAAATTGATCCGAAAAATCAGAAAAATTATAATTCATTCAAAGAATCTGTGTTTGCTTGGCATTATGATGGTGCCAACCTTATGGGCTTTGTTAATGTTCGTGAGCAAATTAGTAATTTTGTTTATGATGCGATCAATTGGCAGCAAGAAGGAGTTCCGCTTGATTCAAAAAACAGATTTAAAGATTCTGTAGGCAACAGACTAATTGGGTTTGAAAGGCAAGATCAAGGTATTAGTAGATGTATTGTGATACTTCGTGATACAGACGAGACGTATCAACTTCTTCTCTGCTTTGGTAAGTGGCTCTATCTAGGAAATAAATCTTGGAATTTTCCCGATTCAGCTTCAGCAATCTACCTTGCTACCTCATGGTTGCAACGAAACAAAGATCAGTTTGTAAATGTTATAAAGGATGTAAATAAAGGTTCTGCCATTCCTGCATATATCAAGGCAGCTATGATTGAAAAAGTGTACAAGTTAATAATCAACGGAAAAATAAGTGATGCAAAACTTAATCATCTAGGAGATGAAACATTTCTTCGTGCGGATAGTTTAAAAAATAAATCGGCTGAATTTTCAATAGGGCACTCTCGTGCGTGGTACGACTTGCATCAATTTATATATAATGACCCTAAAACGCCCGACGCATATACAGCTTCTGTCAGATACTTTAACCTTATTCAGGGTATGTCGATCAACACAGATAGCTATGTGCTAAATTATTCGCTTTATCAAGCTGCATTGAAAGAAATTCGCAAATCAAAATATATTCTAGATGAAAATGATGTTAATATCAAGGATAAGAAAGAAATTTTTGAGCTGGCACAAAAAGTAATTACTAAAGTAAAAAAAGTAGTAGAAGAAGAAACCAATCTTGCACATGAAACTGCAGCAAATATACTTGGCTTTTTTGAAAACATTGACATGGAGGATGAGATGGACGCAAGTGATATTCGTGATCTCATCAATGATATTCAAAGCTTTTACCAACAATGTTTTATTGCGGGGGTCAATATTAGCAGTAATAATGTCGATTTAGAAGAGCTAAAAAAATCGGCTCCAAAAATCGTACAGGCCATGAGAATACTTCAAAAGGATTATTCTGAAGATGAAGATATTTCTGTGTTATATTCCTTCTCATCAAACCCAATAGGCGTTGTTTTACCTTTTCTTAAAATACTGCAAAAAGTAAACAATGATATTGATACCGCTTATGGTCAGATGCATAGTGAAAAGGAGAATTTGACACGTAAAGGCAACTGGAACGATAATGTTGATCCTCGTTTTGAACAACAGCAAAAAGATTTTGAAATTTTATTAAAGGCATTAGAGGGGGTGGAGTAGTGCTACATGAAAAAATTCAGTCAACCATCGCTCTAATTGAAGATGTTGTTGATAATAGGCAGAAAGAGAATGATAACGCCAATGCTGCCAAAAGAAATTCTACTTTTTTCGACAGCTTAACAAAACTCACCCCGTCTCTTACATCCTATGTTCTTGCTAGGAAAAAATTTAATTTCTCCTTGCAATCAAATACTGCTACTGATTTGCAGTATCTCATGAATTATTCAAAACAAACATTTGACAATTTAAAGGCTGTAAGTCCTGGAAATTTTAAACAGAAATCAGAAACATTTATAGCTTCAATTTCAAAGGAATGGGAAACTTTCTATAAAGCAAATATCAGTGAGTTAATAAATAATCTTAACATCATTGTCCTTGTTCACCCAGAACCTAATGTCGTAAGAAGTTGTATTGCTGCTATTAATAAATGTGAAAAGTGGCCATTGACACAGGAATGTATTAATTCATACGATGTAGCACGACAAAAAGCGGATATGCTTCTGGAAGAGATGAAGTTTGATAATGAAATAATGAATTTTCTCATTAAAGTTCGTGATAAGAGGGCTACTCTTACCGACATTACACCTTCAATTTTGGAGTGGATCCGTGCTGAGAATATTGCAGATAAAGTAAGTTTGAGCATTAAAAACACTCTATCATAAAGGACACTAAACGTCCGAAATGCATAGTCGCCTTGTACCTATATATGTAAATTATAAAATATACTGTAAATTTACCATGAAAAAATAAGTTTAAAAACCACAATGATAAGGGTTCAACCGTTACCATTGTGGTTTTTTTCGTAAGTATTTCAGATTTTCTGTCTATATATAAATGGGAAACCGCTGCACCTTTTTTGTCATTTTTAGGATACTTCTCCCCCTTACCCCCATAATTCTTATTTCTAATTTTAGGGAGTTTTGATAGCTGGTATTATATAAATACTGCTTACTAAATAATAGTTGTAAGTTTAATATTTTTATATATTTGTCTGTGACATAAAATTCAAATAGCAAGATAACATGAAATTAATTTGACAAATATTTGTTGAAAATTAATTGTTAGGAGGTATTATCTTGAATATTTATTTCATAGATACACTGGAACTCACTTACAGTTCCGACTTCGATGACATAATTAAACTAACTAAAAATTTTAAAATGGTAGACCCTAAAAAAGGGGCAGGTAATAAAGAATTTATTTCCACTGAATTAAGTGGCATGGGCATTATAATAAAAACAAGAAGAAGCAGTAAGGCTGAATTGTATAAAAACAGCAATAAGTACAAATTAGTACTTAGGATAAATCCTAATAAATTTTATAAGCCTTATATGAAGACTGAGCATATAAGCAATATTATAGAATTTTGCGATATGGTCGAGCGGTTGGATATGCAGATACAGTATTGTTTTAGCGGCTTGACGATAGATGACTTTGAGATCACGAGGGTCGATCTAACGGAGGATATTCACGGTATCCCTGAGGACAAAATTACTCAGTACATACGCATTATGCGTCAGCTTTATTTGACGCTTGGTTTTCATCACAACAAGAAGCTTGAGGAGAATACTGAGGATTTTGATCCTGACAGTTCATTCAATGCTGTCAATGACTCTAAAAAGGTAGAATTTGTTGTATATAATAAGGGTCACGAAGTTCGCAGTAAGAAGAACAGCAGTGATGAACAGAAAGAACATTACAAAGACACGATGCGTGTTGAAGTGAGGTGCAGGAAAAAGTTTGCGGACAAGCTTTCCGAGAAAGCATACACGGCTCAAAAGCTGGTGGAAATTTACCGCATGAGAATGGAGGTCATAAGAGATGTTTTCGATGACGTTTTTGTGCTTAACAAAGACAGTTGTTTTATATCGCCCTACTGGCAGAAAAAACAGATCAAAAAGTACGTTTCAGGCAAGACAAAGCTTGGCGAAAAGATGAATAATTTTTCAAAGCAACTTGCGCACGCTTCACTACCTACTATGGAGAGCGTGATAGAGAACAGCGAAAAATGTCAGCGGTCAGTTTCAAAGCTGCTAAGCAAATTTGAGGATATGGGCATTTCATCGGTTACGACAAGCGACAAGGAAACTCCGTTTTTACAGTCGCTGAACACGCTTTTTGGGTTTTCTCCGCCGAGTGAGGAGGAAAAGGCGTTGTATGAATATATACGCAGGAAGTCTAGGGGGAAGGAGGTGTTTTGGTATGGGGGTGATTTTTAGGGATCATAACAACGCCCCTGTACTGAAAAACACAGTACAGGGGCGGTTCTTTTTTCACCTCTTCCTCAAAAACTCAATAACACTAAACT
>NZ_JBDGDD010000044.1:0-15154 GCF_040909065.1 Ruminococcus sp. RTP21359st1_H3_RTP21359_211015 | reverse complement strand
CGGACATACCTTTGTCTGGCAATTATGCTATACTGAAAGCAAGATAAAACGACAAAATACGATGATTTGCCGCACCGGTTATTTGACATTTTTGGTTAAAATAAAAAAATATTCTTCGAAAACGTTATACTAAGCAGCCAGCTTAACAAATTCAAAATCAAATGTGGTATAATTGTAAGAAAGAGGGTAATAAAATGGAAAATGAGCGTTTAGACAGAGTACTTGAAATATTTTATCGGCTTTTACACGGCGAAGTCGTGCCTAATCGGCTTATTGCGGAGGAGTATAGGATATCATCAAAGAGCGTCAGCCGTGACATTGCAAGGATAAACGATTTTCTTGCGGAACACAGGGAGCTTATGCAAAATGCCGAGGTCACATATTCGCACAAGGACAGGGCTTACATACTTAAAAGCGACGAGTTTCTGAAAAATCAGGAGCTTTTTGCCTTGGTAAAAGTGATACTCGGGGCACGTTGTTTCAGCAAAGAAGATATGCTATTCATTGTATCTAAGCTGAGAAAGTTTACCACTGCCAATGACCGAAAGCTTCTTGATGAGGTGATACGCAGGGAGATATATCATTATCACGAGGTACGCTCTGACTGCGACAGCGTGATAAACAATCTTTGGCGTCTTGTGCAGTGCATTGATGGTAAGAAGGTCATTTCGGCGACATATCTGAAAATGGACAGGAGCGAAGTTGTTAGGAAGCTGAAGCCTGCGGCGATAATGTTCAGCGAATATTATTTTTATCTTATCGCATATGCGGCAGATGATACCCAGTACAAGGCGAGGTATTTCCGCATTGACAGGATAAAAAATATTGTTGAGCACAGGGAGAATTTCCAGCTTGATCGTGAGCACAGCTTTGACGAGGGCGACCTGCGTGAGAAAAATCAGTTTATGTTTCCAGGGGACAACGTGCGGATAACCTTTGAGTTTTCGGGGCTGTCTTTGCAGGCAGTTCTTGACAGGCTGCCCACCGCAAAAGTCATTGAGCAGAACGGCACAAAGAGCGTTATCACTGCCGAGGTCAACTACGGCAGGGGGATAATAATGTACCTGCTCTCCCAAGGCTCGTGGGTAAAAGTCCTTGAGCCAAAACCGCTGGTGGAGGATATGCTGGCAGAGATCGGGGCGATGGGGGAAAGGTATGAGGAGAAATGAAGGAGTTGAAAAATAATGCAACTTATTATATTAGGCATTATAGTACTTGTGATATGGGTATATATAGATGATAAAAAAAAAAAGAAATCGTCGCTTGGTTATCTCAACCTTCGAAAGTGGTTACTGTTTCTGAAATATACAGATTTATGCTCAATTATTTATCAAGCAAGGAGCAAAATTCTGTAGAAACTGTGGAGCTAGTAGATAATAACACTGACTTTTTGTTTACTACATCTCATCTGCTAACATTCATTACATTTTAATTTCAGTAAAAGTGCATATTTCGCATAAAAAGCTTGCAAATCCTTTATCTATGAGGGTTTGCAAGCTTTTTTGCTTTACAATAAAAACAGTTCCGTCAGATATTTCTCTGCGTCAAGTCCATTCGCCTGAGCCGTTGAAATAAGTGAATATAGTGCGGCACTTGCTTTGGCTCCGTTGGCTGTGTTGCTGAAAAGCCAGTTTTTTTCTGCCGATGGCAAACGGCCTTATCGCATTTTCAGCCCTGTTATTGTCTATGGGAACATCTCCGTTTTCTAGAAATGTGTAAAGATATTTTCTCTCATTGACATTTCGCTGACTGGGCGGTATCCGCAAAGCCCTCTGCAAGCTCCGTCAAGAAGGTGTTGACTTACACTGTGAAGCGTGGGGACACGCTCTCAGGCATCGCACAGCGCTACAAGACCACTGTTGCGAAGCTTGTCAAGGACAATGGTCTCAAGAATCCGAACATCATTTACGCAGGGCAGAAAATTAAAATCAAGTAGGTAGTAAGACAGCCGACAGGGGTTATTCCTTGTCGGCTGTTTTCATATCTTCATCTATTAACTTGTTAATGTACCCGTTGATACTCATGCCCTTACTTTCCGCATAGGCTTTTAGTTCTTCTCTCCTGCCTTTCTTGACAACTAAACTTATTCTGTCATATGTCTTTTCATTATATAGTCTTTTACTGGCTGTTGATGTTTTACCACTCATAGTTGCACCTCCTTGTCCTATATTATAGCATACTTGAAACACTTACACAAGTATGCAAAATGCACAAGCATACTTGTGTAAGTTTGTATATTTTGTGTATTTGAATACTAGCATAAGTATGCTATAATAATATCAGAAAAGAACGAAAGGAGTGAAACCAATGGGTAAGAAAAAGAAAAAAGGGACTTTTTTACAGCCTCTTTTTTCGCACAAAAAACCACCCACAGCCAAATCAGCCGTGGGTGGCAATATTATTTTAAATATACACTATCCCTTATTTGTCCAATGCTATCTTGCCCATTGCGTCTGCCTGCATGATAGCGTCATAAAGCTCGATAGGCTGTACGTCGCCTGCAAGATTGTGGATAGTTTCACCCGGGATACAAGCGTTCTTTGCGATAGTTTCTACCTGCTCAGGTGTAGTTACACCGATCTCTTCAAGTGTGACAGGAAGTCCCACTTCAAGGCAGAAGTTCTGTACCTCTTCAAACTCTTCCTTTGGCGCACCCTCAAGTACAAGCTGAACCAGTGTACCAAGGGCTACACAACAGCCGTGGTCTGCGTGCTTGATTCCCAATGATGTTACGCCATTGTAGAACGAGTGTGCGGCCGCACAGTTTACGTTGTCTGCTCCAACACCTGAAAGATATACGTTAGCCTCGCAGATAGCTTCAAGGGCAGGTGTAACTGCGTGTACCTTGCAAGCCTCAACTGCCTGCTTGCCGTATGTTTTCAGCGTGTCATAGCAAAGTCTTGCAAGTGCCTGTCCTGCTCTTGTGATGCCTGTGCCTTCAAGGCTTGCAGACTCTGTTCTTATGGAAGCTCTGCCCTCAAAATATGTACCAAGTGCATCGCCCATGCCTGCAATAAGGAACTTTACAGGTGCGTTTGCGATAACTGTTGTGTCTACCATTACTGCGTCTGGATTGGTAGGATAGAAAAGATATTTGTCAAAGCTGTGGTCATCATTGTATATTACTGACAGACCTGTACATGGCGCATCTGTTGCCGCAACTGTTGGCACGATAACAATGTGCTTGCCTGTGTAGTATGCTGTAGCTTTTGCAGTATCAACTGCGCTTCCGCCGCCAACTGCAACTACTGTGTCGATGTTGTCAGCCTTTACTATCTCTTCCATTTTGGCTATCTCGCCCTTGCTTGATATACCACCAAATATTTCATAGCGTCTGTAATCGTCAAGCTCGCCAAAGCTTTTCTCTATCTTGTCATGACAGGCTTTGTAGCCACTGTTTGAACATACAAACAGCCACCTTTTGCCCATATAGCCCATTTCTTCATGAAACTTAAGTGTAGCATCTCTGCCCTGAACATATTTGAGCGGCTCACGCATTGCTCTGAGTCTTCCCATCATAATGAATTACCTCCGATTTGTTTGATTTATTAACTTTATACGGAATTCTTTCCGTATTTTCAACTAGATTATAGCATATTGCACAAGAGATACAAAAAACATTTTATAAATGATATGTGAATTATCTATTATGGCAAGTTTTGAAAAATAGTTGCTTAATATACATAAATATAGTATAATGAGTATTAAGACAGTATGCGTCATAAGGTTGTGCATTTTTCATAGGCTGTGGGGTGTGTTTTTGTGCAGATATACAAAAGTGTGATGCTATGATAACCATATCGGGATAACTGCAACTAAGTATATGAAAGGGCAAAAACGAGAGAGCATGAAACGGAGATAAAAATGGAAAATGCAAAGCTTGGAGATGTCATCGCCTTTGTCCTAAGGTCCATGAACGAGGAAACTCGTCAGACAGACGATGAGGCAGAGGCGCAGATGAAAAGGTTGATACGCATACTTGTCTTGGAGGGATATGTGAATGAACAAGAATGAATTGAGAGCCGTTGTAGAAAAGGCTCAAAATGGTGAAAAGACAGCTTTTGAGAAGCTGTACAAAGAGTTCCACGAGAAGCTTTATTTCTTCGTGCTGAAAAACGTTGGGGATAAGCATACCGCAGAGGATATCACCGAGGACAGCTTTTTGGCTTCAATGGAGGGGATAGGGTCGCTGAAAGAGCCTGAGCATTATGAAACGTGGCTTCACTCTATCGCTTTCAACAAGTGCAGAATGTATTTCAGACAAAAGGGCAGAGAGGATAACATAAGCCTTGATGACGAAAACCTCAGCGAGGATATCCATGCTGACGATACTGTTATGCTCCCTGAGGATTATGCCGACAGCAAGGAGCTTAAACGCTGTCTGAAAAAGGTCATAGAGGGGCTGAAGCCTGAGCAGAGGTCGGCGGTGATACTTTATTATTATGACGGCATGCCGCTGAAAAAAGTGTCCGAGATTTTGGAGATAAGCGAGAATGCCGCCAAGCAGAAGCTTTTTAAGGCGAGGGCAAAGATAAAGAAAGAGATAGAGCGTATCTTTGAGGGCGGCGCATTTGCGGCTGTGCCTATGAGCGCAATGATGAGAGCGGCTCTGCCGAAAAAGTATGCAATGACAGCGGCTTCACCTGTTACAGCGTTGAAAACCTCTTCCGCTGCTATAAAGATAGTGGGAACTGCGGCGGCTGTGGTGGTGGCAGTGAGCATACCATTGGCTCTCCGTGGAGTGAACAACAACGGCTTCGGCGTTCACGATGACAGCAGTGTTTCAGACAGCTTAAATGATGATAGCCTTGACCTTTCTGACAGCAGTATGGCAGACGCTTCATCAGAGAAGATACCTGAAATCAGTTCGTCAAAAGCTGAAACAGACAGCATATCTGAGCCGTCAAGCGAGCCTGAAAAGGTAACAGACACCGCCGTGACAACTGCACCTGCACCTGTGCAAACCGATACTCCTGTTACAGATACGCAAGGCGAAAATACAAGCGCTGTCCTCCCAAGTGCAGACAACCCAGGCGAGGAGCTGTTTTCAAATACAGTGGGGGATATGCTCAAAATGGCAGACAACAACTATGAGTTTGTTTATCCAACATTCGTTCAAAACGGCTATGATTCTATGTATCAGTGCTCGGCTTTTCCGCAGTATCACTTCGGCAGGGCGGCTTTGAATACCGAAACAGGCAAGGGCTATGTTGACGAAAGCCTGCCTGTCACAAGGGTGGAGCTTTACAATGGTGCATACATCACAAAGAATATCTATGTGGGCATGACATACAACGAGCTTTGCAACGCTCTGGGTGAAAAGCCACTTATGTATCTTTCAAATACAGACAGAAACCGAATCGTATCAGCGACAATAAACGGCAGAACATGGTGGTTCGGCTTTGACCTCACTGACGAACAGCTTGATGAAACATATAAAAGAATGCAGGCTCAGACGGACAGCGAGACTTTTGAACTCAACCCATATCAATACGGCGTTGACATCTCTGACATTGACCCTGTTACAAGCGTGGCAGTGTGTGATATAAGCGACAATTAAGAACAGCAAAACGGATATACTATATATAACAGAAAAAGCGGAGGCTCTTTGCGAGCTTTCCGCCTTTTTCATATGTTCAGCATTACGGAAGCGTAAAACATTCCGTCACCGTATTCAAATTTAGCTACGCCATTGTATTTGGCGGCAATGTTCTTGACAGACTCTGTGCCGATCCCTTTGCCTTTGCGTTTTGAGGAAAGGAAACCGCCTTCTGGGTCGGTGAGGATAGTTCCGGTGAAGGTGTTGTCCACCGCCAGACACAGGGAATAGCTGTCAGCCTTTGCTCTGATTATTATTTTTTTATTCTTTGCACTGTCAGACACGCAGCCGTGAATGGCGTTTTCGATAAGATTTCCGAAAAGCACAGAGAGGTCGGTTATGTCTATTTTTATATCATCTGGGATGTCAGCGCTCACCTTGTATTCAATGCCGCTGCTTTCCGCTATTTGAGCAAAATATGCAAGAAGTGCGCTTACAGATGTGTTTTTGCAGTAAATGTGTTCTGATATATCGGGCATAGAATCCCTGAAAGAATTGAGATATTCCGAAAGCTTATCGTATTCGCCCTTTTTCAGAAGCTCCTGCATAAGAGCGATATGATGTCTGACATCATGCTTATAGCGTCTTGTTTCTTTTATCTTATCCTGCAAATAGTCATATTGCAGGTTCTGCATTTCGAGCAGGTGGTTATTTTCCTGAAGCCGCAGATTTTTCTGCTGTTCGATGACCAGCCGTGCTACGATGTAATACACCAGAAACGCCCCTGCGTTTATAAAGAACAGAGCTATGGTGTTCTTTGGCTCCAGAGCAAGCTCTAAGCTGCTTTTCGTAGAGTTGCCGTAGAGCGTATAGTACCATATTATATAGAACGTAAATGGGATAAGCCAAAGATAGCGCCACTCCAGACCTGACGGCTCTCTTTCCACCGCAGGTGTGTAGACCTTTTTCATGTAGATAAAAAGCGGCCCCCATACCACGGCTTCTGTCATAAGCATACAAAGGGAAAACGACCAGCGGTATGATTCATAGGCAAGTGACGGGAACAGAATACCCTCCAGACATTTTGAGGTAATTACGATAAAGCTTGCGTTATTTGAAAGCAGAAGCAGTGTGAAGCCTGTTTTGCCGACCTTGACCTTCACAGCGAAAAAGTAAAAAGCCGCATAGAGCAGGGTGCTGACTGCACTTAACAGACCTGCATTTGTGCTGAAAAATGCCGCCTGCCAGCCTAAGAAGATCTGCACCAGTGAAAGAGCCACAACAAGTCCCACAGTAGCTGTTTTGGAAAAGCGAAGTCTATGCCGGAAGGGATAAAGGGCAAGCACCATAAGTGGCAGAAAATTCAGAAGGGAATATATGCCCACTTCCACAAGGCGGTATAAAGGAGGCATTACTGCTCACCGCCTTTTCGCAGATCGCCAAAGCGAAACTGAGCGAAGGCGTCTAATGTTTCTCTGGATTTTCGGCGGCTTATGGGGATATGCGTGCCGTCGCTCATTATGAAAAGGTCGCTTTTTTGCTGGGTTATCTCATAGAAATTCACGATGACGCCTTTGGTGGATGTGTAAAAGTATGAATGACTGCAAAAAATGCTCTCGATCTCAGCAAAAGAATTTCTTGAAACTATGCTTTCACCGTCTGTACAATGGATAGTCACGATATGTGACGCACAGTCTATGTAGATAACGTTTCTGAGTATCACGTTCTGACCGTCGGGAAGCTTAACTGAACGCATACGATCAATTTCATCAGAACCGATCCGGTCAAGCATGGCTTTTACTTTGTCAGCCTGAAAGGGCTTGCAAAGATAGTAGCAGGCGTTGAGGTCGTAGCTTTCGCTTGCAAACTCGTTGCTTGAAGTGCCGAATGCGATATGAACGCTTTGGTCTGTTTCACGAAGCTTTTCTGCGACCTCTATCCCTGTCATTTTCCCCATGAATATATCAAGCACCACCAGATCGTAAACCCCCATCTGCCAACAGGACAAAAAGCTTTCTCCGCTTGAAAACGTATCTATCTGACAGCTGTGAGCGGTCTGTTCGGAAATATATTTATGAAGAAGTGCAAGGTCGTTTTTATTATCGTCTACCAATGCCACTCTCATACTGTAAAGATCCTTTCTTATACATGATTTCTTAATATATAATAACACAAATAAAAGCAAAATTCAAGCATTATTCATTGGTTTTGTTACCACTTGTGCAGATTTTTGACCGCTTGTGCTAAATTTATTGACAAAGTGTGTAGTCTGTGTTAAAATAATCGTGATAAATTTTGTTCTGAGTAAAAAAGAAATATCAACCCAGAAAAATATAATGGAGGAATTAGAATGAAAAAGAAAATTGTAAGCCTTTTGGTGACGGGCTGTCTTTTGTTTGTGCCGACAACGGCATTTGCAGACGACAATAAGACGGTAATAAAAACTGTTGACGACCTGTTGGCTTTTGGAAAAGCAGTAAACGATGGCGATTTTAACGGCAAGACAGACGCTGTTGTAGTTCTCAATAAGGATCTTGACTTAACGGGCATTGACTGGACACCTATTGGAAATGTTTTTAACGCAAAGGGTGAACTTCAGAATTATTTCAGCGGTAAATTTTACGGAAACGGTCATACGATATCAAATATTGACTTTACACCTATCTATGGCAAAGACTTGTTGGTCGGTTTCTTTGGCGATATTGAAGGTGCAGAGGTATCAGGTCTGACTATAGAGGGAAGTATTGATGTGACAAATGCTGATAACGACTATACTTTTTATGGCACTATTGCAGGATTTGCAGGTGATTGTACTATTTCTGATTGTGTGTCAAACGTATCGTTCAACAATAACGGCAAATATGTTTATGGCTTCATGGGCATGGTAGGTCAGGCAGACGGCACAACTTTTGAGTATTGTGAGAACACAGCGGACATAACTATTTCAGGCGACAGCAGCAGCCTTTATGTGGGTGGCATAGTTGGATATGCACAAAATGGAACAGAAGTCCGTTATTGCTCAAACACAGGCGATATGGTATATGCTGCCGCTACTGCTGGCGGAATCGCAGGACGTTTGATTGAAAATGCTAAGGTCGTAAACAGCTATGTTACAGGAAAACTCACGCCGGTTGGCAACGGGACCACAGATGTAGGCGGTATTGTTGGTTCAGTAGCTGGCGGTTCTGTAAGTGATTGCTATTTTGCAGGAGAAATTGACCTTTCACAGTATTCAGCCAAAAAGCCATATACACGTTTCGGTGGAATAGTGGGAAAAGATTCCTCGTCCACACCTGACTTTAAAAACAACTATTTCACAGAAACAGAAGATGTTGAAGCTTGCGGTTCAAATAAAGAAGCAGGCAAGGCTAAATCATATGACTATATGACAACAAAAGAATTTTATGATGAGCTGACAGCCAACGGTGCAAAGTATCAGTATGTTGAGGGAAAAACACCTGTCCTGCCAACTAAGGAATATGCAGTTGATTTTGAAGTAACACCTGCTGACCTGAAAAATGTTGTAATAAAGGTAGACGGAAAAGAGATAACAAACAATACTGCAATGCTTACAGCAGGCACTTACACAGTAGAGGTAACTGCTGACGATTGCGAGCCTCTCAGCAAGGAAATAACTATTTCAGCAGATATCGCAACACATACACAGGCTTTTGAACTTGCATACAAGTCAGCAGACTATACAGAGCTTGACAAGGCAGAGAAAGCCGCAAAGGCTCTCAACAAGGACTATTATGAGGACTTCTCAGAAGTCGAAAAGGCTCTTGCCGCTATCGACAGAACGAAGAACATCACAGAGCAGGCTGACGTGGACGCTATGGTAAAGGCTATAAATGACGCTGTGGCAAACCTTGTAAAGAAAACACCTGCTTCTTCACAGCCTGACAGTTCCGCTTCTGACAGCTCATCAGCCGACAGCAAGGCAGACAGCAGCTCAAAGGCGGCTTCAAACGCTTCAAACACAAACCCGTCAACAGGCGTTGCTGGCGGAGCGTTCGCTCTTGCACTTCTGAGCGGTGCGGCTGTGGTCATGGCTAAGAAGAAAAAGTAATATATCCATTAAATAGATATATAAAGCAATTAAGTGGGACTTTCATACATTATTTGTTTAAATGAATACCGCTTGCGCAGATTTTTGACGGCTTGTGTCAAACTTGTCGACAAGTGTGTGGGTTGTGTTAAAATAATCGTGAAAAATCTATGCTCTGAGTAAAAAAGAAATATCAACCCCGAAAAATATAATGGAGGAATTAGAATGAAAAAGAAGATTTTAAGCCTTTTGGTGACGATGGGTCTTGCGGCAAGCTTAGTGCCTGTTTCTGTTTTTGCTGATGGTACAGAGGTTTGGGACGGCTCTGTAGCGGAATCTTTTGCAGGAGGAAAAGGCACAAAAGATGACCCTTATCAAATAGCTAATGGCTCACAGCTTGCGTATTTTGCGAAAAGAGTGAACGCAGAGGAATATGGTGAAAAATATGCAGACACATACTTTGAGCTTACAGAGGATATCGACCTCGGTGGAAAAGAGTGGACTCCAGTAGGAGAAACTGTGGCGGATCTTATTATGGGTGGTCATGAATATTTTGTTTTCTCTGGCAACTTTGACGGAAATGGTTATACTATCAAAAATCTTACCATTGGAACAGAAACATCGCCATACAGTGGCGATGTATGCGGCTTGTTCGGTGCGACCAGCGGCACTATCGAGGACGTAGTTCTTGAAAATGTTTCTATAAACTATGTTGGCGGAAATCACAGCAGTGGATATGGCTTCCGCATGGGAGGTGCGCTTGTAGGTTATTCTATGGGCGATATAGTAAATTGTACTGTTATCGGTCTTGACATGAAAGCAGGCTCTGACGGCAGCTATGTTGCTCTTAACAGCATAGGCGGATTAGTAGGCATTCAGGACGGAGGTACAACAGTGAGCCACAGCCGTGTTTCCGGAAAGATAGAGGAATCAACAAAAAAGGGCAATGTTGGTGGCTTTGTTGGTACGCTCGCAAAAGGCTCATCTGCTAAATATTGCGGTGCAGACGTTTCTGTTGAGGTAACAGGAAATGGTCGTGGTATCGCAGTAGGTGGCTTCGTTGGAATAGGTAATGGAGTGACAATTGATGAAACTTTGATAGAAAATTGCTATGCCACAGGCAATATAACAGGTGCAGAATATGCAGGCGGCTTTGTTGGAAACATCTCAGGTCTTAACATCAGCAACTGCTATGCAAAGGGCGATGTAAGCAACTGTTTTGTTGGTGCGTCATTCTTGGGTACTGACGCTGCAAGCAATAACTATTATGGCACTGTAAAGAATTGCTATGCAACAGGTCTTGTATCTGATATTTCTTCTTCAGCTTATGCTTTTGCAATGCAAGATACGATGAATAGAAGTACGATTCAAAATTGCTACTACAACATACAAAATACAGCAAAAAATACGGAATCAGCAGCTTCTCTTACTATTGACGATATGAAAACAGACAGCTTTTTAAATGTGCTCAACGGCTCATCAAACGTATGGACTAAGCGTGATAACGATACTCCTGCCTGCGGTGCTGAGCCTGCTGACTACAGCAATGTTTATGAAGTGCTGGGTAATATTCCTGCCGACCTTTCTATCTACACAGATGAAAGCGTTGCAAACTTGTACAGTGCAGTTGAGGCTTTAAGAGGGTATAGAGATCTTGCACAGCAGTCAGATGTTGACAAAATGACAAATGATATAAACGACGCTGTTGAGGCACTTGTTTACAAGTCAGCAGACTACACAGAGCTTGACAAGGCAGAGGAAGCCGCAAAGGCTCTCAACAAAGACGATTATGAGGATTTCTCAGAAGTCGAAAAGGCTCTTGCCGCTATCGACAGAACAAAGAACATCACAGAGCAGGCTGATGTGGACGCTATGGCAAAGGCTATAAATGACGCTGTGGCAAACCTTGTAAAGAAAGCACCTGCTTCTTCACAGCCTGACAGCGTAAGCAGTTCTGATGCTTCGTCAGATACGAGCAGTTCCGCTTCTGACAGCTCATCTTCCGACAGCAAGGCAACTGACAGCAAGTCAGACAGCAGCTCAAAGGCAGCTTCAAACGCTTCAAACACAAACCCATCGACCGGCGTTGCTGGAGGAGCTTTCGCTCTTGCACTTCTGAGCGGTGCGGCTGTGGTCATGGCTAAGAGGAAAAAGTAAATAAGATCTCCCCTATTGTTGATATTTCGGAGAAGGGCAGTTCCTTGTGGACTGCCTTTTTTCTGTTTGCAGGAAAGCGGAATTTGCCTGCATAATTTGGGGCGTTTTTTTGCAAAGAAGCATAAAAATGCAATTATTTTATATTGATACTGCAAAATCGTCCACGCAAGCTCAGACTAACTATTGATAATAGTCAATATCTTTTATTATCTATTTTATACCATGAAATTACATTTATTCATAAAAAATCGTTATAGATTTAAGCGAAATGTAAAAAATCAGCTCACAAAATCTGCGTTTACCCTTGCAATTCAGAAAAATATGTGGTATAATTATATTGCTGTAATAGGAGCACAGCATGAAATGCTGGCAGTGTGTTTTCAATTGTCAGATGAATTTCTGTATAGCTTATGCTTTATAATAAGGAAAGAAAATGAATGCGCCAGCGTGTGCTGTTTCATTATAGCGCCTATTAACGATATTTTTTTTGAAAAGGAGTTATTGCAACATGTCAAAGATCGATTTGAGCAAGTACGGTATCACCGGAACTACAGAAGTTGTTTACAACCCTTCTTACGAGCAGCTGTTCGAGGAAGAAGCAAAGCCAACACTCGAAGGCTATGAAAAGGGTCAGGAAAGTGAGCTTGGCGCAGTAAACGTTATGACAGGCGTTTATACAGGCCGTTCACCTAAAGATAAGTTCATCGTTATGGACGAAAATTCTAAGGACACTGTTTGGTGGACTTCTGACGAGTACAAGAACGACAACCACCCAGCTTCACAGGAGGCTTGGAAGTCTGTTAAGGAACTCGCTATCAAGGAACTTTCAAATAAGAGACTTTTCGTAGTTGACGCATTCTGCGGCGCTAACAAGGATACAAGAATGGCTATCCGTTTCATCGTTGAGGTTGCTTGGCAGGCTCACTTTGTAACAAATATGTTTATCAAGCCAACTGCTGAGGAGCTTGAGAACTTTGAGCCTGACTTCGTTGTATACAACGCTTCAAAGGCTAAGGTAGAGAACTATAAGGAGCTTGGTCTTAACTCTGAGACAGCTGTTATGTTCAACATCACAAGCCGTGAGCAGGTAATCATCAACACTTGGTACGGCGGAGAGATGAAGAAGGGTATGTTCTCAATGATGAACTACTTCCTTCCACTCAAGGGCATGGCTTCAATGCACTGCTCAGCTAACACAGACAAGAACGGTGAGAACACAGCTATCTTCTTTGGTCTGTCCGGTACAGGTAAGACAACACTTTCTACAGACCCTAAGAGACTTCTTATCGGTGACGACGAGCACGGCTGGGACGACAACGGAGTATTCAACTTCGAGGGCGGCTGCTATGCTAAGGTCATCAACCTTGATAAGGATTCTGAGCCTGATATCTACAACGCTATCAGAAGAGATGCTCTTCTTGAGAACGTAACTCTTGACGAGAACGGCAAGATCGACTTTGCTGATAAGAGCGTTACAGAGAACACTCGTGTATCTTATCCTATCGACCATATCAAGAACATTGTAAGACCTATTTCTTCTGCTCCTGCTGCAAAGAACGTTATCTTCCTTTCAGCAGACGCATTTGGCGTACTGCCTCCAGTATCTATCCTCACACCAGAGCAGACACAGTATTACTTCCTCTCTGGCTTTACTGCAAAGCTTGCAGGTACAGAGCGTGGAATCACTGAGCCTACACCAACATTCTCAGCTTGCTTCGGTCAGGCTTTCCTTGAGCTTCACCCAACAAAGTATGCTGAAGAGCTTGTTAAGAAGATGCAGAAGAGCGGTGCTAAGGCATACCTCGTAAACACAGGTTGGAACGGCACAGGCAAGAGAATCTCTATCAAGGATACTCGTGGAATTATCGATGCTATTCTTAACGGCGACATTCTCAACGCACCTACAAAGAAGATACCACACTTTGACTTTGAAGTTCCAACAGAGCTTCCAGGCGTTGATCCTGCAATTCTCGATCCTCGTGACACATATGCTGACGCTTCCGAGTGGGAGACAAAGGCTAAGGATCTTGCAAGCAGATTTGTTAAGAACTTTGCTAAGTATGAGGGCAACCCAGCAGGTAAGGCTCTTGTATCAGCAGGTCCAAAGGAATAATCAATAACTCTGATACTATTATATAGTATAAAAGCTGCTGTGCCTTTTGGTACGGCAGCTTTTTTGTGCTCTTGAAAAAGTGTAATGAAGGTGGTATAATTGGTATGGAGGCGAATTTAGTTTGGAAAAGAAGAATTATGCCGCAAGGGCGGCTATATATGCCATGGGGCTTGTGATACTTGCCGCAGGGATAACGATGAACATCAAAACAGGGCTAGGTGTATCCACCATTATATCAGTGCCATTTGCCATATCGAGTATATGGGACGTGAATTTTTCTCTTGTGACTTTTGCTGCATATGCACTGTTCGTTGTGATAGAAATGATAATAAAAGGCAGCGACAGAACTGTTATAGACTGGCTGCAAATACCATTCAGCATTGTGTTCAGCCTGATGCTGAATATGTTTTCAAAGCTGCTTGATTTCAATTTCGGACATTTGTGGCAAAACACGCTGTATCTGGCAGCAGCAATAATCTGCACGGGTGCGGGAATGTCAATGATGATAGCCATGAAGTTCGTGCCGAACCCAGCCGACGGTCTTGCTCAGGCTATAGGAAAAGCCTTAGGAAAGAACATGGGCTTTGGCAAGAATATTCTTGACGCATCGTGTGTTGCCATTGCCTGCGTGATAGGTCTGCTGTTTGACAAGCGGATAATAGGTATCGGTATCGGAACGGTGGCGGCAATGCTTCTTGTGGGAAGGTGCGTGGCAGTATTCGACCATTTCTTCAAAGACAGAATGAAAAGTGCCGCAGGGCTTGCAGAATAAAAAACACCGCAGAGGACAAAAGCTTCTCTGCGGCATTTGTGTATTTATATAATAAAAAAATCCGCTCCACATAACGTAAAGCGGATACAAGCAAAAGCTTAGACTTTTGCTGGCGCGGATTGAGAGATTTGAACTCTCGCGCCCGTTTCCAGACCTACTCCCTTAGCAGGGGAGCCCCTTCACCACTTGGGTAAATCCGCAAACCTGTATATATAAAAAATGTGGCGGACAGGGTGGGATTCGAACCCACGGTACGTTGCCGTATCACTGGTTTTCAAGACCAGCTCCTTAAACCACTCGGACACCTGTCCACATTAATTATTTGTTTTTGTGTCGTTCTCTCTCAGCGACTTAATTATTATAGCACAGTTCATCTGTCTTGTCAACCCCTTTTTCAAATTTTTTTGCGAAATTTTTTTAAGCATAAATATTCCTTCGTATGCTAACGTGTAGGTTTGTCAATCATATTGGACACTATTATTAAGAAATTCGATAGGCGAAAACCATTTGAGGGGACGCATAGGA
>NZ_JBDGDD010000043.1:0-15830 GCF_040909065.1 Ruminococcus sp. RTP21359st1_H3_RTP21359_211015 | reverse complement strand
TTATTTTATCAGATTTTTGCCTATCTCTCTTTTCTTTTTTCTTAATTTTGTCCAATATCTATTGTAGCACTACAAGTACTTTTCGCTAATTTTTGCATTTGCTATTGCTTTTTCATGCAAAATATGCTATGATATATTATATTTATGTGGATATGGTTTGGAAAAATATAAGAAATTTGATGATTTTTAACAAATGAGAATGAAAGGAGTTGCTTATACATGTGCGGAATAGTAGGCTATGTGGGAAAAAAGGATTGTACAAAGGTGTTGCTTGACTCACTGTCAAAGCTTGAATACAGAGGTTATGACTCAGCAGGAATAGCTGTTTTTGAGAACGATGCTATCAAGACAAAAAAGACAAAGGGCAGACTTGCTGACCTTGAAGAAAAGCTTAAAAGAGAGGGCTGGCTCAACGGTACTTGCGGTATAGGTCACACACGCTGGGCTACACACGGCGAGCCGTCTGATATAAATTCACACCCTCACGGAAATGCGAATATTTCTATCGTTCATAATGGTATCATTGAAAACTACAGAACTATCAAGGATTTTCTGCTGAAAAAGGGATATATCTTTGAATCTCAGACAGATACAGAAACAGTTGCAAAGCTTCTTGATTATTATTATGAGGGCGACCCTATGGCGACAATACAGAAGGTTCTTGCTGAGATAGAGGGTTCATATGCTCTCGGTATCATATTCAAGGATTTTCCAAGAAGAATATATGCAGTAAGAAAGGATTCTCCTCTTATCGTTGCAGTTGGCGAGGACGAAGCTTTTATAGCTTCTGATGTGCCTGCAATACTGAAATATACGAAGAATTACTATCTTCTTGACGAGAACGAGATAGCTGTCCTTGACGATGGCAAGGTAGAGTTCTTTGATGTTCATGGAATGCCAGTTGAGAAAGAGATGCTCGTTGCTGACTTTGATATGGAAGCCGCTGAGAAGGGCGGATATGCTCACTTTATGCTCAAAGAGATTCACGAACAGCCAACAGCTATAAAAACAACTATCACACCAAGAATAGTTGACGGTATGCCAAACCTTGAAGAGTGTGGTCTTACATATGACAGACTCAAGGGCTATAACAACATCTTCGTTGTTGCCTGCGGTACTGCTATGCACGCAGGTCTTGTGGGCAAGTATGTGCTTGAAAAGATTGGCAGGGTACCTGTTACAGTGGATATGGCTTCTGAGTTCAGATACAGAGATCCTATCATTGCAAAGGGAGATCTTGTTATTCTTGTTTCACAGTCAGGTGAAACAGCCGACACTCTCGCAGCCCTTAGAATGGCTAAGGAGAGGGGCGCTGAAACACTTTCTATCGTAAACGTAAAAGGCTCGTCTATCGCAAGAGAGTCTGATATGGTGCTTTACACCCATGCAGGCCCTGAGATATCTGTAGCTTCCACAAAGGCATATATCGTTCAGCTTTCTGTATTCTATCTGCTGAGCTTTGCTATAGCATACGCTCACGGAGCTATCTCAAAAGAGGAGTGTATGAGACTTACAGCAGAGCTTCAGAACGTTCCTAATATGCTTGAAGTTGTTCTTAAAACACCTGATAATTGTCAGTATGTTGCTTCACAGCTTGTAAACAAGGAAAATCTTCTTTATATCGGCAGAGGTCTTGACTATGCACTTTCTATGGAAGGCTCACTGAAGCTTAAGGAGATATCATATATCCACTCTGAGTCATATGCCGCAGGCGAGCTTAAGCATGGCACTATCTCACTGGTAACAAACAATATGCCTGTTATCGCAGTTGCAACACAAAGAGAGCTTCTTGACAAGACCATAAGCAACGTCAAGGAGGTCAAGGCAAGAGGAGCATACGTTGTTCTTGTTACTCACGGATATATCAACGTTGACGACGAGGTAGCTGATTATAAGATAGGTCTGCCGACAATAGACGATCTGCTCATGCCTATGCTGACAGTGGTTCCTTTGCAGCTTATCGCTTACTATACCTCAGTTCTCAGAGGCAATGACGTTGATAAGCCGAGAAATCTTGCAAAATCAGTTACAGTTGAATAAAATACAGGGCAATCCGCAAAGGGTTGCCCTTGCTGTTTGAAAAGGAGTTTATTATGAGCAAATACAAATATTTTGTTTTCGATTTTGACCTTACTCTTGCAGACTCTTCCGAGGGTATTCTGGAGTGTTTTAAGCACGTTTTGAAAGAGTTTGGTTATCCGCCCAAGGACGACAGGACTATCTACAACACCATAGGCATGACCCTTGTTGACGCTTTCGACCTGCTGACAGATATGCCTGACAATCCTCAGCGTGAGGATATGCGCAAAGCGTATGTAAAAAAGGCAGACGAGGTAATGGTGAAGAAAACATATTTTTATGACGATACTATCGCAATTTTGCAGACTTTGCAGAACGCAGGGGTAAAAGTCGGCATAGTTTCCACGAAATATCGCTATAGGATAGTCAATACTTTCAATGAGCAGGCAGGCTCTTTGCCTGTAGATATCATAGTTGGAGGCGAGGACGTCACAAGGGCAAAGCCTGACCCGCAGGGACTTGATTTGATAATAGAGCGTTTCGGTGCGGATAAATCGGACGTGCTTTATATAGGCGACAGCTACATCGACGCTGAAACCGCACTCAATTCAGGGGTGGATTTTGCAGGAGTAACAACTGGCTCTACCACTAAAGAGGATTTTGAAAAATATCCTCATATCTATATCGGCTCGTCACTGTTGGACATATTTCAGAATATATAAATTTTAAGTAAATATAATTTTAAATAAATGTGAAAAACTATTGCTATTTACGGAGCTTGATGTTATAATATAATTTGATGTACTATGTTAAGTACCAAGCGGATAACATAAATATTAATATATGAAAGGACGGGTATGCTATGATAAAAAGCATGACCGGTTTCGGCAGAGAGCATATCGTGGCAAACGGCAGAGAGATAATCGTTGAGATACGCTCTGTAAACCACAGATATTATGAATTTACTTCGAGAACTCCGAGAGCCTACGGCTATCTTGATGAAAAGCTGAAAGGCTTTCTTAAAAGCGGTATCTCCCGTGGCAAGGTAGAGGCGTCTGTTTCTATCTATAATCAGGAGGGTACTGACGCTGAGATAGAGCTTAACAAGGCTGTTGCAAAGGGCTATCTTGACGCACTGAGAGGTGCGGCTGACGAGCTTGACCTTGATGACGATATCACACTGTCACATATCATGAAACTTCCTGATGTGTTCACAGTTGTGAAGAAAACAGATGACGAGGAAGTGATCTGGAACGAGGTCAAGGACGTGGCTCAGGTGGCGTTGGACAGATTTGTTCAGATGCGTGAAACTGAGGGCGTAAAGATGTATGACGATATCAGCGGCAGACTTGATTATATCGAGGAAACTGTGGGCAAGATAGAAGATCAGTCACCTAGCGTTACTGAAAGCTACAGAGAAAGACTTTATGCAAAGATAAAGGAAACTCTCGGCGATAAGGACATAGACGAGCAGAGGATACTTACAGAAGTGGCTATTTTCGCCGATAAGGTGGCAATAGACGAGGAAACAGTAAGGCTCAGAAGCCATATCTCACAGTTCAGAGGGCTTATCAAGTCGGACGAGCCTGTGGGAAGAAAGCTTGACTTCCTTGTGCAGGAGCTTAACCGTGAGGTGAATACTATCGGCTCAAAGGCTAACGACCTCACTATCACAAAAATGGTGGTGGATCTTAAGGCTGAGATTGAAAAGATCAGAGAGCAGATACAGAATATCGAATAACGGCGGTGTGAGATATGCAGCTTATTAATATCGGTTTTGGAAATATGGTGTCCTCCGCAAGAGTCATTGCCATAGTTTCCCCTGAGTCTGCGCCTATAAAGCGTATCATTCAGGAAGCTAAGGATAAGGGTACTCTTATAGACGCCACCTACGGCAGAAGAACAAGAGCGGTGCTTATTATGGACAGCGATCATGTGGTGCTGTCGGCAGTTGCACCTGAAACTGTAGGCGGACGTGCCGCTGTTGACGAGGAGGACGATGACAATGTATAAGAACAATGCAAAGCTGTTTGTTATATCAGCTCCCTCAGGCTGCGGCAAGGGAACTATACTTGCAGAGGCCTTTAAAAACAGAGATGTGTTCTATTCTATATCCTGCACTACAAGAAAGCCCAGAGAGGGCGAAAAGGACGGCGTTCATTATCATTTTATAAGCGATGACAGCTTTAAGAAAATGATAGACAGCGGTGAATTTCTTGAACACGCAGGCTATGTTGGTCATTATTACGGAACACCAAAGAAGCCTGTTCTCGCTAATCTTGAGCAGGGCAGAGATGTTATACTTGAAATTGAAACTAACGGTGCGTTTCAGGTGAAGAAAGCCTTTCCTGAAGCTGTGCTGATGTTTATACTTCCACCGTCTGTTAAGGAGATAGACAGACGGCTTAGAAAGCGTGGAACTGAGTCTGACGATGTTATCGCTGACCGTGTAAGTCAGGCTGCCGGTGAGATCGGCAAAGCCGGCGGTTATGATTATGTGATAATGAACGACGGACTAGAGGACGCTGTGGAAGATTTTGTTGCAGTTATGAACTCCGTGAAAGCCGAGGATGGCAAGGCGGATAAATTCAGATCAGAAAATGATGATACAAAGAAATTAATTGACGAGGTGCTTAATTATGATGCTTAGACCGGCCGTAAGCCAGATTTTGAAGAACAATGAAAGCTATTATTCTCTAGTTATTGCAGTTGCAAAGAGAGCAAGAGAGATCACGAGCGATGCTTTTGACAACAAGCTGGTGCTTGATGAAAAGCCAGTAAAGACAGCAGTTGACGAGCTTTATAATGGCGAATACAAAATAATCGAGGATCCAAGCCTCAGAAAATAATCGAGGCTTTTTATGGGGAGGTGTACGGCTGTGCGTGGAGTTTTTATCGTGGCAAAGGTTGCAATAAGCCGTGCATCATACAGCTTCGACGCACTGTATAGTTATAGTGTGCCGGAGGAGTTGGCTCAGAAAGTGAAAAGCGGAGTGCGTGTGCTTGTGCCTTTTGGCAGAGGAAACCGCAAAGCCGTAGGGTTTGTTGCGAGAACGTATACGGAAGCCGAGTATAACGATAAGCTGAAGCCTGTTATTTCAGTGGTGGACGGGGAAAGCCTTGTAACCGAGGAAATGATGAGGATAATAATGTGGCTGAAAGAAAACACTTTCTGCACCTATTATGACGCTTACAAATCCGTTGTGCCTACAGGCTTTTCCTACACTTTTTCACAGCATTACAGCCTTGTCAATACCTACATTGACGAGGATACTTTAAATGAAGATGAGAAAAATGTGGTGGACTTTCTCCGATGTGCAAAAAGTCAGAGGGAGATAGACAGCTTTCTTGACGTGCATAATGACGCACGAAAGAAGAAAACTGTCGACTCTCTTGTGGATAAGGGCTATGTTGAGATCAGCGACGCTTTGAAAAGAAAAGTCGGTGATGAGAATGTCAGCATGGTAAGGCTTTCTGACGAGTATGTGTCAGGGGAGATACAGACCACTCTTACCCCGAAGCAGACCCTTGTGGTGAAGCTTCTTGAGGAGGGTGGCTGTGCCTCTGTGAAAGAGGTCTGCTATATGACCAACTGCACTTCAAGCATATTAAAAAGGCTTGCTGACAAGAAAGTTATCGTGCAGTATAAATACGAGGTCATGCGTGACGCCATAGGCGAGCTTGGCGAAAGGCAGGACCCTGATGATATCATATTAAATGAAGAACAATCAGCGGCATATGAGGGCATAATGGGGCTTATAAAAGCCGAAAAGCCCGCAGGTGCGTTGCTTTACGGTGTTACGGGAAGCGGCAAGACGTCTGTGTTCATAAAGCTTATAAAAAGCGTTATGGATATGGGTAAAACAGCGGTCATGCTCGTGCCTGAAATATCCCTTACACCACAAATGCTCGGCAAATTCAAGTCACTTTTCGGTGATAAGATAGCCGTTATGCACTCTTTGTTGTCATTGGGACAGCGTACTGACGAGTTCAAACGTGTAATGCGTGGGGAAGCAAGAATAGTTATCGGCACAAGAAGTGCAATATTTGCTCCTGTCACCAACGTTGGAATAATCATCATGGACGAAGAGGGCGAGCCGTCATATAAGTCGGACTCAACGCCTAGATACCATGCACGAGATGTTGCCATACAGCGGTGCGGATATAATAACTGCGTGCTGTTGATGGCCTCTGCAACTCCGTCTTTGGAGAGCTTTTATTACGCTCAAAAGGGCAGATATCATTTGTTTGAACTTAAAAACAGATATTCAAAGTCGCCCCTGCCGGAAGTTGAGATAGTCGATATGCAGGAGGAAGCTGCAGAGGGTAATGACAGCTTGCTCAGCCGTGTTATGTGTGATAAGCTCACAGAAGTGCTTGCGAAAAAAGAGCAGGCTATCCTGCTTCTGAACAGACGTGGCTATACAACGTATATCACTTGCATGGACTGCCGTCAGCCTGTGGCTTGCCCTAATTGCAATATACCCCTGACGTATCACAAGAAAAACGATCGGTATATGTGCCACTACTGCGGATATACCATGGATAATATAGAGCACTGTCCACAGTGCGGCTCACAGAGGCTCAAATCAAGCGGTGTGGGAACTCAGCGTGTGGAGGACGAGCTTGAAAGGCTTTTTCCGCAGGCAAGGCTTCTGCGAATGGACGCTGACACCACTTCTTCGAGATATTCCTATGAGGAGAATTTCAAGGCGTTTGAGAAAGGCGAGTATGATATAATGCTCGGCACTCAAATGATAGCAAAGGGACTAAATTTCCCGAACGTCACAATGGTGGGTGTCATATCCCTTGACAAGGCACTGTTCACAGGGGATTTTCGCAGCTATGAGAGAACATTCTCACTGCTCACTCAGGTGGCAGGAAGAAGCGGCAGAGGAGATAAACCAGGGGTCGCATACATTCAGACCTTTGTGCCTGACCATTATGTGCTTAACCTTGCGGCAGAGCAAAATTATGATGAGTTTTATAAAGAGGAGATAGCACTGAGAAAGTCGCTGACATATCCGCCTTTTTGCGATATATGCGTCATAGGCTTTTCAGCACCCCTTGAAAGCAAGGTAATAGGCGCTTCACGCTGGGTGACTCAGCTTATAAAAAAGTATATCTCACAGCACAAGGTGAATTTTCCCCTCAGAGCGCTGGGCCCTGCACCATGTACATTTGAAATGATAAATAATCGCTACAGATACAGACTAATCCTGAAAACACGCAATACTGCGGATTTTCGTGAGATGATAAAGCACGTTCTGGGCGAGTTCTATAAAAATAAAGATTATCAGACAGTTCGTATCTATGCCGACATAAACGGCGATATCGGGCTTTAAGAAAGGATAGTTAAATAAATGGCACTCAGAAAAATACTTAATAAGAGCGATGAGATTCTTCACAAGGTCTGCAAGCCTGTTACAGAATTTGACGACAAGCTTGGTCAGCTTCTTGACGATATGACAGAAACCCTGAAAAACGCCAACGGCGTTGGTCTTGCAGGTCCACAGGTGGCAAAGCTGAGAAGAGTGGTCGTTATAATAATCGACGATAAGGTTTACGAGCTTATCAACCCTGAGATAACATGGCAGAGCGAGGAAAAGCAGAGAGTTCTGGAGGGCTGTCTTTCATGCCCGAACGAGTGGGGCTATGTTACAAGACCTATGAGAGTTAAGTTCAAGGCGCAGGACAGACACGGCAAGTGGTACGAAATGGAAGTATCAGAGCTGTTTGCACAGTGTGTTTGCCATGAGCTTGCACACCTTGAGGGTCACCTGTTTACTGAGATAGTTGAAGAATTTGTAGAGGTCGAGGACTAATGAAAATAATCTTCATGGGTACGCCTGATTTTGCCGTACCAACTCTGAAAAAGCTTTATGACAGCGGATATGATGTGCAGGCTGTTTTCACTCAGCCTGATAAGCCAAAGGGCAGAGGCTATAAGCTTACTCCGCCCCCTGTAAAGGTGCTTGCGCAGGAGCATGACACAACTGTTTATCAGCCGCAAAGCCTTAAAAAAGACGGCGAGGAGTATGTAAAGATCATTGCAGATCTTGCACCTGATTGTATCGTGGTGGCGGCTTATGGCAAAATGCTCCCTAAGTCGGTGCTTGATATACCAAGGCTTGGTTGTGTGAACGTCCATGGCTCGCTGCTTCCTAAATATCGAGGAGCAGGTCCGATACAGTGGGCTGTGCTTAATGACGAAGCTGAAACTGGAATTACAACGATGCTTATGGGAGAGGGCATGGATACAGGAGATATCCTTGTGGAAAAGGCTACTCCTATTGGCGAGAACGAAACAGCCGCTGAGCTTTTTGACAAACTTGCCGAAATGGGTGCAGAGGTGCTTGTTGATACCCTTGAAAAGCTCGATAAGGGCGAGATAACCCCTGTTAAGCAGGACGAGAGCCTTGCTACTTATGCACCAATGCTCTCAAAGGAGCTTTGCCCTATAGATTTCACAAAGCCTGTGAGAAAGATACACAAACAGATATGCGGTCTGTCTGATTGGCCATGCGCTACTACAGTGCTTGAGGGCAAAAGGCTGAAAGTATATAAGTCTGAGATAGCTTCCACAAAGCCTTGCGGAAAGCCTGCGGGCACTGTGGTGGATAACAGCGACTTTTCCGTTGCCTGCTCAGACGGGGTCATAAGATTTACTCAGGTGCAGGCTGAGGGCTCAAAGAGAATGGATACCGCTGATTTTCTCAGAGGCAGACATATTGAGAACGGCACTGTGCTGGGATAATTCGGAGGAACTATGGGAAACGCCAGAAAAACGGTTTTAAGGCTGCTTACAAGGCTTGAAAACAGCGGCTCATATTCAAATATACTTCTTGACGAGGGTCTTGAAAGGTCAGACCTTTCACCTCAGGACAAGAAATTCGCCGCAGCACTTTTCTACGGCGTTTTGGAAAGACAGATAACTCTTGATAACATTATTCGGGAATATTCACGCAA
This sequence comes from Ruminococcus sp. RTP21359st1_H3_RTP21359_211015, assembly GCF_040909065.1. NCBI lineage: Bacteria > Bacillati > Bacillota > Clostridia > Eubacteriales > Oscillospiraceae > Ruminococcus > Ruminococcus sp. RTP21359st1_H3_RTP21359_211015. The sequence continues at coordinate 6,842 of NZ_JBDGDD010000043.1, read as the reverse complement.
CCCTAAGAATAAGCTTGGTACTGAGGTCAGAGTTATCCTGAGAATGGGTCTTTATCAGCTTTTATATATGGACTCCGTCCCTGACAATGCGGCTGTGGACGAGTCTGTGAAGCTTGCAAAGAAAAACAGAAACCCTGCGGCAAGCGGATTTATAAACGCAATGCTAAGGGAGTTTATAAGAAACGACAAAAAGCTTCCAAAGGGCAGAAATGCTACCGAGGAGCTTTCTATAGAATACTCCGCACCTGTATGGCTGACGGAGAAGTGGACAAGGGAATATGGTAAGGATATCTGCCTTGAAATGCTGAAAACCTCTGTGGGACAGGCACCTGTCACCGCAAGAGTGAACACGGTCTTTCATTCTCTTGAAAGCACACTGGATATGCTCGCTGAGGAGGGCATTACATTTGAAAGGCTGTCCGTCCTGCCTGATTGCATAAGGATATGCGGTGCAGGGGCGGTGGAGCATACTAAGGCTTACAAAGAGGGCAGGATACACGTTCAGGATCTTTCGAGCCAGCTTTGCTGTGCGGCTCTTGATCCTAAGGAGAACGATACAGTTCTTGACCTTTGTGCCGCACCTGGTGGAAAGACCTTTACAATTGCCGAGCGTATAAACAACAAGGGAAGAGTGCTTGCTTTTGATCTGCATAAAAATCGTGCAGGGCTTATTGAAAGCGGTGCGAAAAGGCTTGGGCTTGACTGCATAAGCGCAGGTGTTAACAATGCAAAGGTCTATGACGAGAAAATGCCAAAGGCTGACAAAGTGCTTTGCGACGCACCTTGTTCCGGACTTGGCGTAATAAGAAGAAAACCTGAGATAAAGTATAAAGAACCCTCAGATTTCGACAGACTTCCTGAAATACAGTATGATATACTGAAAACGTCAGCGGAGTATGTAAAAGTCGGTGGAACGCTGGTGTATTCCACCTGCACGCTGTCAAGGGCGGAAAATGATGAGGTGGCAGACAGATTTTTGGCTGAACACCCTGATTTTGAGCCTGCACCGCTAGGCGAGGCTTTCGGTAGCGACAGCGGTCTTTGCAGAATGTCTATCACACCTGCAAAATATAATTCAGACGGATTTTTTATTGCTAAGTTTATCAGGCTGAGGTGATCTTTTGGTAGCATTTGATGATAATGGAAAAATAGATATATTGGGGCTTCTGCCTGACGAGCTGGAAGCCGAGATACTAAAGCTTGGAGAAAAGAAGTTCCGTGCCGGGCAGATATTTGATTGGCTTCATGTAAAGCGAGTGTCAAGTTTTGATGAAATGACTAATCTATCTGTACAATTAAGGAATCTGCTTAATGAAAAATTTTGTTTAAAATCACTATTTGTGTCAAAAAAGCTTGAATCTCATACCGATAATACTGTAAAATATCTATATGAGCTTGAGGACGGAAATCATGTGGAATCCGTAATAATGGAATACAACTACGGAAACACCATTTGCGTGTCAACTCAGGTGGGCTGCAAAATGGGCTGTCGCTTTTGTGCGTCAACTATTGCAGGCTTCAAGCGTGATCTGACTTCGTCGGAGATACTGGGACAGATATATGCTTCTGAGCGTGACAGCGGAAGAAAGATATCAGGCGTGGTGCTTATGGGAATAGGCGAGCCTATGGATAACTTTGACAATGTGGTGAATTTCCTTGAAGTGCTGTCCTGTCCAAAGGGTTTTAATATGTCATTAAGGCACGTTTCAGTGTCTACCTGCGGCATTGTGCCGAGGATATATGAGCTTGCAGAGAAAAAGCTGGGCATAACATTGTCTATCTCTTTGCACGCTTCCAATAATAAGAGCAGGAGCGAGATAATGCCTGTTAATGACAGGTATGATATCAACGAGCTTCTTGTCGCCTGCCGATACTATTTTAAGGTAACAGGCAGGAGAATTTCTTTTGAATATGCTTTGATAGACGGGCATAACGATTCCATGGAGGACGCAAGGGAACTTGCGGAGCTTCTGGGCGGATTTGTCTGTCATGTGAATATAATCCCTGTTAATAAAATAAAGGAGCGTAATTATCATTCTGATAGAAAGTCAGCCAACAGATTCAGAGGATATCTGGAGAAGCTTGGGATAAACGCTACTGTAAGGCGGACCTTGGGTGCGGATATAGACGCTGCCTGCGGTCAGCTAAGACGAGAATATGAGATCTGATAAAAGGTGGTGAATCGCTTGTTTATAGCGTCTGATACAGACATCGGAAAAAAACGCAGTGAAAATCAGGACAGAGTGCATGCTGAATTTCTAGCTGACAATGTTGCCGTTGCGGTGGTCTGTGACGGTATGGGCGGAGCGTCATCAGGCGGAGTTGCCAGTCAGCTTGCCATTGACGCAGTAGTAAAACGTATCAAGGAAAATTTCAGAAAAGATATGAAACCAAATTCCATAAGAAATCTTATGCTCACTTCAGTGCATTATGCGAATACGATCGTGTATGGCAAGAGCAAGGAGGATATTGACAAAAACGGTATGGGTACTACCTGCGTTGCGGCATTGGTGGTGGATAAGACCGTCTATATGGTGAGCGTGGGCGACAGCCGTGGATATCTTCTTACCAAGGACGGTATAGCTCAGATAACCACTGACCATACTTATGTGGAAATGCTTTATAGGTCGGGTCAGATAACCAAAGAAGAAGCGAAAAATCATCATATGAGAAACGTTATCACAAAGGCTGTGGGCGTTGAATCAGATGTTGAGGTCGATTATTTCGAGCTTGAAGAAAATGATAATTTTGCGGTGCTGCTTTGCTCTGACGGTCTGACCAATTATTGCACAGACAATATGATATATGAAACTGTGTTTGGCAATAATCTTGACGAGGCTATAAAACAGCTTATTGCTTTCGCAAACGAATGCGGCGGTAAAGATAATATTACTGCTGCGGTAATAGCAAATTAATGGAATGACAATAAAACATGAATAATATAGGAGTTGAATTACATGGATTCTAATATCGGCAAAAAGCTAGACGGCAGATATGAGATAACCGAACTTATCGGCGTGGGCGGAATGGCTGACGTTTATAAGGCAGTTGACGTTATGGAAAACCGTACTGTTGCGGTAAAGATACTTAAGCCTGAGTTTTCACAGAACGAGGAATTTCTCAGACGCTTCAGAAACGAGAGCAAGGCTATCGCTGTACTTTCTCACCCTAATATCGTAAAGATATATGACGTGGGATTTTCTGACGAGATACAGTTTATCGTTATGGAGTATATCGACGGCATCACCCTTAAAGAGTTTATCGAGCAGCAGGGCGTGCTTAGGTGGAAAGACGCTTTGCACTTTGTAACTCAGATACTCCGTGCTTTGCAGCATGCTCATGATAAGGGTATCGTTCACAGAGATATCAAACCGCAGAACATAATGCTTTTCCCTGACGGAACTATCAAGGTCATGGATTTTGGTATCGCAAGATTTTCAAGGATCGACGGAAAGACACTTTCTGACAAGACTATCGGTTCTGTTCACTATATCTCACCTGAGCAGGCAAGGGGCGATATGACAGATGAAAGATCTGACATATACTCTGTAGGCGTTATGCTCTATGAGATGCTCACAGGCAGAAAGCCTTTTGACGGTGAAAATCCTGTGGCTATCGCTCTCAAGCATATGCAGGAGGATCCGGTTCCGCCAAGAGAGATCATGCCTTCTATCCCAGAGGCTCTTGAAGAAATAGTTATGCACGCTATGGAGAGAGATCCTGCAAGACGTTATCAGTCAGCGGCAGAGATGATAAAGGATATAGACACATTCAAGCTTAATCCATCTGTTGTTTTCGGATATAAGAACAGCCCTGTTCCTATCCCTGTGGCTGATAACAATAACAAATATTTTGACGATGAGCATAGTGAGAACTATGACGACGATGAAGAATATGAGGACGATGACGAAGAAAACGATGACGAGGAAGAAGAGGAAGAAAAGAAGCGTTCTTATGTTGTTCCGATACTCCTTGCTGTGACAGTTGCGGTAGTTATCATTGCAGCGTTCGTTATCGTAGGAGTTGTGTTCAAGTCATTCAGCGGTTCAAACGGTATGCACACAGGCACAGTTACACTGCCAAACTTTGTGGGCAAGAATATCGTTCAGGTTGAGCAGGATTATAAGGATAAGCTTAAATTTGATATCACCGAAGAGTATAATGACCAGTATGACGAGGGAATAATCACATTCCAGGGTCAGGCAGCAGGAAAGTCTGTTAAGGAAGGCTTCACGGTCACACTTACTGTAAGTAAGGGCAAAAAAATGGCAACTATCCCTGACATGGTGAAGAAAGACGGCACTGTGGCTGAAAGCGAGCTTAAGGCTGCAGGATTTATGGTCGTTAAGAGAGATATATGGTCTGAGGATATAGCTTCAGGTCTTGTTGTGAAAACACAGCCGGCAGCAGGCGAGCAGTATGCCGTAGGTGCGACTGTTGCTTTGTTTGTAAGTAAGGGTCCTGTTGAAACAAGAGTCAAAGTACCAAGCGTTGTAGGTCTTACAGAAGAAAAGGCAGTTGCAATGCTCAAGGAGAACAAGCTCAAGGCTGAGGTCAAGGAGATCGAGCATGAGGGCGATAAGGGCAAGGTCATCGAGCAGGATACAGATGAAGGCACATATGTTGAGCGTGACACAACTGTTACTATTTACGTTTCGACCGGAGAAACTTCACCTGTTGAGGTAACATTCTCACTGCCACTTCCAAGTGGTATCCACGGCTCATATTCTATAGACATCTACAATAACGGCAACGTTGCATATACACAGAAGATCGGTAGTGGAGAATCTGTTGCAGGCGGTTCTGTAAATGTAACAGTAAAGGGCAAGAAGACAGAAACTTTGACTATCTTCATCACAAATGACGAAAATCAGCAGAAGTGCCGTTATGCAGTATATGACGTAGATTATGATAAGCAGACAGCTACTCTTAGCGGAAGCCTGAATGAAAGCGGTCTGATCGACATTACTCCGACAACGACCACAACTACTACAACTACGACCACAACAACTACTACAACTACCACTACTGAAGCACCTGCACCGGAGCCTCAGGAGCCAGATGAGCAGGGTCAGTAGTTCATGAATGGAATAATCGTTAAAGCTATCGGAGGCATCTACTATGTAGAAGCCTCCGACGGCATTTATGAATGTAAGGCAAGAGGAGTATTCAGAAGAAAGAACATTTCTCCTGTAGGCGGCGACAGAGTTGAATTTTCATTGGAGGACGACGGAAGCGGAGTTATCGAGAAGATAGAGGAAAGACGCTCATTGCTTATAAGACCGCCTCTTGCAAATCTTGATATGCTTGTGTTCGTTTCGTCTACCTGCGAACCAAGACCTAATCTGCTGTTACTTGATAAGTTTATTGCAATAGCGGTTTTCAAAAAAATAGAGCCTGTGGTAGTCTTTACAAAGATAGACAAGGAAAGCTGTGACGAGCTTGTGGACATATACAAGGGCGCAGGGATAAAGACCTTTCAGGTAGACAATACCACTGGCGAGGGCAGTGAAGCTGTTAAGGCTGTGCTGGAGGGCAAGCTGTCGGCATTTACAGGAAACACGGGCGTAGGCAAATCGTCACTGCTCAATAATATGTTCCCTGCATTGGGGCTTGCCACCAACGAGATAAGCAAAAAGCTTGGCAGAGGAAAGCACACCACACGCCATGTAGAGCTTTATAAGCTGGAGGGCGGTGGTTATATTGCCGATACCCCTGGCTTTTCGTCGTTTGATACCAACAGATATGATATTATTTTCAAGGACAAGCTTGCAGGCTGTTTTCCTGAGTTTCAGAAATACGAGGGCAAGTGCAGATTTCCTGATTGCAGCCACACAAAGGAAAAGGGCTGTGCGGTCATAGAGGCGGTAAAAAATGGCGAGATCGCAAAGTCAAGGCATGAAAGTTATGTGGAAATGTACGAGCAGGCAAAGCAGCTTAAGGAGTGGGAATACAAAAATGACTAAGAAATGCACTATCTTTTCAGGCGGTGAAGCGGTGTCGGCTCAATGTGTGGCAGAATACAAAGATTTTATTGACGATTCTCTTGTGATATCCGCTGACAAGGGCTATAAGCTTGCACAGGCAGTTGGCGTAAAGTCGGACATTATTATGGGCGATTTTGATTCTGCTGAAAAACCTGTTTTTGATAATATCGAGATCTTCCCCTCAGAAAAGGACGATACCGACCTTATGCTTGCCATAAAGGAGGGCTTTGAGTCGGGTTGTGATGATTTTCTCATATTCGGTGCAACAGGCGGACGAGTAGACCACTTACTTGGAAATATCCAATCTCTGGGATATATTTTATCTTGTGGCGGTGAGGGAATGATAGCCGCAGATAGGGAGATAATTCGGCTTTATCGTGCAGGAAGTTACAGGATATATGACCGTGAGGGCTTTTCGTTCTCGCTGGTGGCATATACCGATAAGGTAGAGGGTCTGACCATAAAGGGTGCGAAATATGAAGTAGAGGACTGTCTGCTGACCAATGCTTTCCCACTTGGCATATCAAACGTGGTTAAAGGCTTTGATGGGCAGGATAGAAAATACGCTGAGATATCATTCAAAAGCGGCTATCTGCTGTCAGTACAGTCAAAAATGGTAACCGATTTTTGATTTTTGAATAATATAAACTATAACTATTCGGGAGGTAATACTTATGAAAGTTGTAGTTGTAAAAAGTCCAAAGGTCATATCGGGTTTAATGAGGCTTATTTTCAAGATCAAAAAGGAAGAAGAATAGGATAACTGGCGGTACTCGTGTGACCCGCCCCCTGTCAAGTAGACAGCGCAAAAAACAAAAATATTCTATGTTGTGACTAAAAGCAGTCTGTGCAATT
>NZ_JBDGDD010000042.1:0-16243 GCF_040909065.1 Ruminococcus sp. RTP21359st1_H3_RTP21359_211015 | reverse complement strand
ATGTACGACACCTCAAGTCCATTTTTATGGGGTTTGTCGATTTCGACATCTGTAGCGGGCATAATAACTGTGCCATATTCAAGACCTTTTGATTTATGGACAGTAAGACAGGTAACTCTTATATCATCAGTAGTAATGTCGATCTCTCTCGATTTTGCTTCTGTTCCTGTCATTATGTTGATGTGAAGAGACTCATTAATTGAATCAAGAGTAAGATAACTCTTCTTATTCACCTTGGACAATTCCTCAAAGATAAGTTCATAGTTTGTACGATAGTATTCCTGCATATACTCATCTGATGGAGCATAAGCTCTCCAAGGTTTCGTAGCTTCATATATCAGCCTGAGTGTTTTCAGTACCGGCTCTTTTTGGATATCACGAACAAGATCTTTCCAGGTCTTGCCCATAGCAGAATAATAAAACTTATCAAGGCAATCTATAAAAACATCTGTTTTCTCATCAGCGGTTTTACCGATTATAGAACGAATATCAAAAATAATATTCACATTCCTTGAGTGAATAAGATCAAAAAGATACGTAGGGTTATATGGATTGCAGAGTGCCGATGTCAGTCGACACAAATCCGTACTCGGTGCAAGTCTATAAAGATCACTGTTGTTGTCACTCTCTATAACAACTTCTCTTCTTTTAGCCTCTTTCAAAATTTCATTGATCTGATAGTTGCTTCTTGTTAGAATAGCTATGGTTCGTTTATTTTTCGAAAGTTCTTTTGTTCCCATTTCTATTTCAATTCGCTGCCGTTGTTGTTCAATAATGTTGAACAGCATATCATAGTATTTTGTTGAATTATTTTTGTCAGAATTGTTATATGAAATCGGAACAACAAGTAGATCTTCGCTAATGTTATTAGATTTGATACCTCTTAGAACATCAGTAGTTAGATCATATTTAAGCAGATCCATCCTGCTCATGTAGGAAAAAGTTTTAGCGAACCTGTCTAAGAGTCTTTTGTCACTTCTGTAATTAAGATTTAAAGTGAACGAAAGCCAACTCTCTTTATTGCATCCCATTTTTTTAAAAGCAGTCATAGTCGCACCACGAAAACGGTAAATGCTCTGTTTAAGATCACCTACAATGAAAAAATTGAATCCAATTTTTTTTTGCATAGCAACAAATGATGCTATCTGTGCATCATCCGTATCCTGAAATTCATCTATAAACACATATTTGAATTCATAAAGATTGGTGTTAAATGCTTTATTATCTATGCACTTGTTGAGATGGATCATATATTCAGACAATGCCACTGCATTGTTGTCTATAAGAAACTTTGAGTACTCTTTTTCAGTCTCTACAACTACTTTTTCAATTATCCTATTTAGGTACGGCATATTATCTGGCGCATCCCCCCATGAAGTCATATCGAGAGTCTTTATGTCACAACCTTTTTCATAAAGCTTATTAGAAATATCAAGCATCAGCTTACGAAAATCCTCTATATTAATCGGAAGAACATTAAAGAATATAGGATTGCGTTTGTTTTCTTCCTCCAAATAAGCAGTAAAAAGACGATCAAATATTTTTTGTTTTTCATACTTTCCGATAACAGTAGCGAACTCTGTGCCAATGCCCAGTGTTATAGCAGTATTCGAAATAATTTCCTTAGCAAAGCTATGAATAGTAGAAATACGCATTTTCTCAATACTTGTTACCATTTCAAGGTACTGCGTATCATTGGTAAGTATAAAATAATTTACAAAAAGTTGTTTAAGCCTTGACTTCATATTGATAGCTGCATCATCAGTAAAAGTAAGCATTGCTATTTCAGCTGCAGGGTCAAATACACCAGAATTAGAAGCATGACTACAAAGAAAAGCTACTCTTGAAACCATAGAATAAGTTTTTCCTGTTCCGGCACCAGCCTTGACCTGAATATCTCGTCCAATTTCTGCATGTTCAATATGAAATTGATCAATGTTAAAGTTTGTAACAGCCGCAATAGTCGAAAGAATTTTTTCTTGCTCTTCTGAAAGTTTGCCATTATATGCTTGAAAAGAACTTATAGCTATATCCTGGCTTATAAAGAAAGCTTCAAAATTAAATAAAGAAAGTCTATTGTTTTCAATTGTGAGAATGGTTTCTGTGTTGCCAGATGTGCTTATAGCAAGATTGCCTTCTTTTAATATTATATGATTTTTGGTCAGAGCTTCTGATAATTGTTTTGTTATAACTTCAAGATCAGAAACACCTTGTGTGAATATTATCTGCTTGGTTCCTTTAAAATATGAAGTTATAATGTCATTTATATTGGTAAGAGTTAGCCCTTCAGAGAATACCGACAGACAAGAGTAAGGAATAATATTTTGAGAAGGAGCAGTCACAACATATGTAGGTTCAAAATGATGCCTTGCAGTATCATAGTTGTCACCAATCATTTTGTCAAAATTCAGCTGTTGCGAATCCTGATAGACACCAAGTATTTTACGCGAAAAGTTGTAGCTGTTTTCAATGTCTTCTTTGAAAAGAGTGTATTCCGGTTCTGAAACGATACTTAACCCAATTTTATTATAGTCTATTTCAGAGAGGAAAGGGTAACAGATCATATTCATGACCAGTGGATTTATACCATACTTTTCATTCATCATGTTTTTGAGTTTAAAAGCATACGATCTTGCCTGTTTCTTTGGAGAATCTTCTATGCTTCCATTAGACATAATTATTTCGTCAGGAGAAACGACTTCACTAATATGGCTTTTGTCCCACCCCTTAACTTCTATTATCATGAATCCAACATCTTTTATAAGTAGGCAGAAATCGAATTCTCTGCCTTTTACTTCTCTGTTATAGTAGCAGAGAATATCTTCTGGTAGATTATCCTTTATGCACTGCCAGACTTGCTTTTCTCCCTCATAGTTGTCCGGCTGCTTGTCTTTCATTAAAGCCATAATAAAACCCCATTACATATAATTCTTATAATGTATAAACTTATTCAAAGTAATCTTCATTAAGCTTGTATACCGTATACGTTTTAATTTTTTCAAGACCTATACCATACGTGATCATAAGATCGGCTAACAGATCACCATTGATAAGTTTTAGACTTTTTTGTTGTTGATTTTCTGCATAATTTATCGCTTCTTTTGTAAATGTTGATGTAGTGATGAATACTCCTTTCTGAACATCCTGCATAGCACCAACAAAAGATTGTAGTATCTGTCTGCCAATCGTATTCTTTTGATCATATCTCTTAGCTTGAATATATATTTTACTCAAGCCTAATCTATCTTCAAATATTACGCCGTCGATACCACCATCGTGTGATTTTCCAATTACTTTTCCCGCTTGATCATTTACGCCATATCCCATTTCAAGCAATAGATGTACAACAAGGCTTTCAAAAAAACTTGGGTGGCATGCAAGAATGCGGTCTTTTATCTGGGCTTTCAAGCCATTCTTATAAAAAAGATATGTTTGATCAATCTTTTCCTCTGGTAAAAGATTTTCTTCGGAATATATAATTTTCTTTGGATTGTTTTCGCTATTCGGTTCGTTAGGATCAATTGCCGCATATAGGTCGTGCTTTCCTTTTTTACCTGTAATTTTGAAATACTTAACAGGAGAGGCGCTTGGAAAATTCAAGCCTTCACAATGACAACGTATTTCCGAATTTACAACATTTACAGGATTTTTAGCTCCAAAATTGTATAATCCTTTTTCAATTATTTTTTCATAGGCTTCTTTGGATGTAAGACTTCCGTTTTCTTTTAGAACAATAACAACTGCATCAATAATCCTCAATACGATCACATCCTATATATTCTTTGTTAAAATTGAAATAAACTGGTCAATATCTTTTTTCATTGTGAACTTATTTAGAGATATTCTAAGTATCTTACTGGTCTGATTTTTAAGTCCTAAAGCGTTTATAACATGAGATGGCTCTCCGAGACTGCAGGCAGACCCGGTTGATATTGCGACTTCATTACTAATACGCTTAACGAACCTTTCGTTATTAAAGTCTTCTTTCATAATTAAAATGCTGATGATTCCTTTTGCCCTGAATTCATCAGGAATAAAAATTTTGATATTATCACAACTCTTTAGTTTAGCGATAAGGTAATTATCCAGATCACATGTATGATTGTAGTTTTTCTCCATATCACGCATAGCTATTTCAGACGCTTTACCAAATCCTACAATATTATGCACTGCAAGTGTGCCAGCACGTATTCCGCTCTCTTGCTCACCACCATGAAGAAGTGCTGTTATTGGAGGAAGTCCGTATTTATCAGATTTGATATATGCACAACCTATTCCTTTAGGACCGTAGAATTTATGTGCAGACACGGACATGAAATCAACATCAAGATCTTTTACATTGACAGGAAATTTCCCCACTGCCTGTGTAACATCAGAATGAAATAACACATTCTGACTATGCGCTACTTTGGCTAAATCAGCTATGTTATTAATAGTACCGGTTTCGTTATTGACATAAATGAATGAAGCAATGGCTGTTCTGTCAGTAATTGCAACTTCAAACTTTTCTGTTGATATAATCCCATATTTATCGACTTCAACAAATGTAGCATTATAGCCCCTGTCAACTTTGTTGTTAGCAGCGAACAACGACATAGTAGCATCGTTGTTGGAATAAATTTCACCATTTAGATATTTACATACGTTTAAGGTAGCTTTATGTTCGGCGTTAGATGTTATAACATGATTTTTGCCTTCGCAATAATATTTGCTGTAGTCAAGGACTCCCTTAATAATCATATTCGTGCTTTCAGTGGATCCAGCAGTAAAGATTATCTCTTCGCTTTTTGCGCCTAATAAAGCTGCAACCTTAGAACGTGCTTCCTCAACTGCCTGCTTAGCGTTATCTGCCTTGCAGTAATACTTACTAGATGGATTTCCATATTCTTCTTTAAGATACGGAAGCATAGCATCCAGCACTTCTTCATCAATTGGAGATGTGGCTGCGCTATCCAGATATATCATACAGTATCACCAACCCCCAGAACATGAAGAATATACTTATCAACACTACCTGCATGATTGTACATATCAAGAAGCAACTTACTTCCGCGATCAATATGAGCTTTCACATATTTAGGAAAGAATTCATCTTCACCAAGAAATCTTCCCTCAATAAGCTCAAACATGGCTTTAAAGTACTCTTCATTATCACCTGTAATGGTCTGTCTGTTTAAATCCAATCCGTTTGAATCGGATTTAAAATCTTTTACGGATGTCTTTTCTGCGACAGACCATGCAATAGCATGTTTTACCAATGTATATGGCTTAAAATTGGTACGTCTTTCAAGTTCCTCAAATATTTCCTGAGTCTGCTTTGACGTTTTCAATCTAAATATCATTTTATACTCACCTTTAAAAGAAATAACCCTCAGTTACCGTTGTTTTGTTTTCGCTCTGATCGTTTTTAAGCAAATATTCTTTAGATATGTAAGGTTTTATTATAGTATAGTAATCCTTAGTAATCTCTTCATCAGTAGAAAGTATAACAACCTGACTACTGATGTTTGGGAAGAACTTTGATGAAATCTCCTCACGGTGATTAGCATCGATACGAGCATAAGGTGTATCGATGATGAACGGAATATGCTTTCCCGAAATCTGAATAATTGCCCAATAAAGAGCAAGAATGAAAATTTGTCTTTCTCCTTTTGAAAGTGTATTTAAGTCGACCCTTCTATAGAGCTCTATCTCTTCATTATTATTATCACAGGAGAGAATAGCATCTTTAAGACCCTCTGCTTCATTAACAGAGAAGTGTCTGCAAAGCTTTCTTACGCTTTCACTACCAATAATAGCCAAGAAGTCCTTAACACCAACATTGACTATAAGTGATCTTAGCTCATCTATAGTAAATTGCTGCGTTTGAAACAAATCAAACTTGAAATTTTCTGAGATCTCAATTATAGAAATAAGATTATCTTTACGATAGATTTGCTGAAGATTCTCTATTATCTTTTTAGACAGTTGTTTACGTATACTGATCATACTGTCGCTAATCAAGCGCTCCATCATCTGTGAAATACTTGTACTAAGATCCAACACATGTCTTTTCTGGGCGTTGTCGCGTATCTTTTCGCGCAACGAGTTAAGTTCAGAATTAAGCACCTGTAACTTTGATTCAAGTTCTATCTTTTCGTTTTTCTTTTGTAAAGATTCAAGCTCCAAACGTTCTATGTCCTGTTTAGAACGTTCTATCTCATCTGTATATTTTTTGGCATCTTCCTCAGACAAGGCATTTTTTAATCTTTTCCTGATAGACCTAACTCTCTTGTCCATTTTATCTTTATCATTTATCTTTTTTGTAAACTCTTTTGAATCAAATGACGTAACTGCATCAGCAAGATTTAATACCTGTCCCATTTCAGCCTTTGAAAAATCAAATATCATCTCATCAAAGGCTCCATTAGCCACTTCGAATTTTTTCACTATAGCTTCATAAAGAGCTTCAGAAATACCGTTGTCTTTTTTTGTTTTATCAGCAACGATATTGCTGATGAACTCTTTGGAAAGCATATTGATGATATACTCGTGAATTGAAGCCTTCTCCTCATACTTGATCTGTTGTTTTAACTGAGAAATCATGTCTTTCATAATGAAAAACGGCATCAAATCTTCAAAAAACGACTTTATTTCCTGCGCAATGACCTCTCGTTCTTTATCATATTTAAGTACATTTTTTTCAAGTATTTTAACTTCTTCCGGCGGTAGTCCTCCAGAACGAACAAACTCCGTTTCACGCTGCTCAATAATGGTCCGAAGAGTACTCATCTTCTGCATATTATCGTTAAGTATGGATTCGCACGCAGTTATTGCTTTTTCAGTTTCAGCAATCTTATCAACTAAGTTTTGATACTGATCATTAAGATCCATTTCTTCTTTGCTTTCTATTCTACCATTATAATTTCTGCAGAAATGCTGCAATATTTCAAAATCATCAATGCCGCACATTGTTAGCAAAGCATTTTTTACATACTTGTTATATCCATCAGAAGCAAATATAGTACCGACTTCTTCACCATCAAAAAGGAAAAACTCAAACAAATCAATTGGAATGATATTTAAAATATAGCTTTCGAATAGTATTCTATCAGTATATTCAAGAGGTTTGTTTCCTTCATAAACACTATAAGATTCTTCTATTTTAGAGTCAATAATATGCCAATTGCGATTAATTGTATAATATTTTATTTCTCTCTCTTTTTTTACCTTTACTTCTATAGAAATTCCTGATGTAAATGGTTGCGTTTGAAATGCTTTATCGTTTATAAATCCCCTGATTTTCTTGCTATAAAAAGTATTATTACCAGTATAACCAAAAGCTAAAGGACCATAAAGCGCAATTTTAATAGCTGTGAAGATAGATGTTTTTCCTGCACCGTTAAGACCACCTATCAGTATTATAGGCTGTTCTTTTTTTACGGTGAAGTCAAATACAGTTTTGCCCTCATAGGAGCTAAAATTAACAAGCACCAGTTTCGTTATCTGCATTTTCTATCTCCTTCAGTATATCAAAATGAAGCCACTGCTGATTCAAAAGTTTTTCAAGATCCTTACGCATTATTTTCGGATTTGAATAGTTTTTGTTTTGGTGGACTGATAATAAAAGATTCTTTACAAGTTCACTCGGGACATTATATTCTTCGCACATATTTTCAATACTGTCAACAATATCTGCCTTTATAAGTGCTTCTTTATAACTATCCCAAGGGAGTTTTTCACCTGTAAGATCATAGTATAGATCAACTAATACTCTGCGTGAAAGATCCAGCTCACGATCCCATATTTCATCTATTGCTCTAAGTTCATCGAGAGTAATTAGCTCATAATTGATAGCTTTCTGTGTTTCAATAAGTTTCGTAAGGATAAGTTTTCTTGCTTCCCAGGTAAATGGGCCATACCCTTTATTTCCATGCTTATCCGCATAAACAGTGCCATCCCTATGCTTTTTTTCTCGATATTTATCAACGTCTCTTATACTCATGAGCCATGTTCTAAACTCTGCTAACGGAATCAACTCGCGGTGTCCTGCTTTAATAAACCCATTGAGTGATTTGTCCTCTTTAACAACAGTGCAACACCAACAGCCAAATCTTGACTGACCACAACTCTGTGTTTGTCCTGAATTCGACATTCCTGCAAACGGACATTCGCCGCTATCAGCATCAGAATATAAGGCAACAAGTTCACTATTATCTGATCCCCACGGGGTTTTGCCACTATTGTGTTCAAGAAGAACTGTCCATACATCTTCAGTAGTCAGTTCAACTATCGGATTATAGACATATGCATTTGGGATAGTTTCATGTCTGTTAAGCATACGTGTTGTAAGTTCACGACCCTCAATACGCCGTTTTCTAGCAATACTTTCAGCTTTACGTACACCTAGAAGAACTATGACTTCCTTGTCTTCCTCAGCCATGATTGCTTTTATCTTATCAGCACTTGGTTTAATCTTAAGTCTGTCAGTACACCATCTGAATGTACCATTCATTCTTGGTGTAGGAAAGCCTTTACCAATAATATTCGTCCAGAATGTATTGTTGAATTTTGGAGTTACCATGCACGACTTAATAGGGAGCCTGTCTTTTGCAGCAGCTTCTCCGAGAAGGTTATTCATTTTGTTAAGATATATCTTAATCAAAGGATTTTCAATAAGTGTATCAGAGGATATTATGTAAACATTCTTGTGCCTATGCTGTGGAGCAAGTGACTTAAGCATTTCATAGACCAGTTCTACCACAGTAGTGGAATCTTTTCCTCCACTATATCCAATAATCCACGGTCGGTCATCTGACCGATAAACATATTTAATCTCATTTAATAGTTCCTCATAGGAAACTATATCAAAATAGCTACTCATTATATCTAATCAACCATTTCTACAAAATTGGGTACAAATATACTATTTTATTATACACTATTTCCCGCTTTTTGTCAATGAGCGTTAAAACAATTAAATATTTTACCAAATTTAACGCTGATTATGCTAAACAAGTATTCTTCAGGCTGTCTTCACTAAGCAAAAACCAATTTTCGGTGGAAATACTTACGAAAAAAAACACAATGGTAATGGTTGAACCCTTATCATTGTGGTTTTTAAACTTATTTTTTCATAGTAAATTTACAGTATATTTTATAATTTACATATATAGTATGTTAACTGCTTGCAATAAGATGTCCTTTGCTTATGGTAAAATCAAGAAAAACTCTATTTATTAGAGTCGAGCGATTTAGATTTCTTATTATGATCCCGTTTGTTACCGCAATTTGTTCTCTTAGAATCTCCCAACGATATAAGAAAAAATGTATCACATTTTTCGCATCGTTTATAAGTTTTATCTGCTTTGTAACAAAACGCCAGCGAGTAATATAAAGCTTCAAGAAGAGTGTTGAATTTGATTTTCAAACAATGAGTGTTAAGCGGGTCAAATTGTACAGTCACATTTTGGATATTGTAATTTATCTCTGTCTTGACAACATCTGTCGCTATCTTTATCAAAGCATCTCTCATATCTTCATTAATATTATCATAATTCGTTTTTTCTTCATCTTGGTGCTTTATTCCTTTCACGGAACAGCCTTCTATCAGTCCGACGCCTAGTGAATACGCCTGTATAAAAGAAGCTATTCTGAGATCTTTACGAGTTCTTATGAGATGTTTATTTTTATTTCTGTCATTATTAAAAATCAATGTGTTCTGGCAGAATAGCCAATTTTGGTTTGTCGGATCTTCGATCACGGTCTTTCCTGTAGAATTTCTGAGCATTTCATTAAATTCGTTTACAACTTTATTGCCATCAATTTTTTTATTCTTGAAGCCTGAATCTGTATCATCTTTAGTATCCTCAGAGTTTGAATTATCGTTAACTTTTTTTCCGAATGCCATATTCATATTATCCATCCATTGCTTAAAATCGGCATTTTCAGTATTTAGATCAAAAAACATATTATCGTCGCTATACACTTCTTTTAAACTCCAACTTCCATATTCTTCGGATGGAATATAAGCATTGATCAATAGGCGATAATAGTTATCTTCATAAGATCTATATGTAAAGTTTTTCATTTGTATCTCTATTGTGGGACACGTTAACAGCATTAACGTAAGGCCAAGAACTTTTTCAAATGTACTGCCCTTTGAACCTATGTGTTTTTCCTTTTGACCATCTGTTAACGCTGATTTTTTCAGTATGGATAATTCTGTGATCAGTTCGGCGACAGTCTTAAGTCGTTTTATGATCGAAACAACATCCTCATATTTTACATCTTCGCTGTCATATACAGGAAAAAGAAATCCATATCTGTTTATCAATCCGAATAAACTGTTTTTGTCTTCTTCTTTATATTCTAATTCTGCATTCAGAAATTTTTCAAGAATACTTTTGCTAGCAGCATGCTCTTTGGCACATACCAGACCATAGTCAGAAATTGTTCCTTTCTTATTAGGATACACAAATTGAAAATGTTTCTCTTCAGGTATCATATTCGATGATCCATCGTTGCCGGATTTCGGATCTAAAAGCATCATTTGTGTTCTGTTATTTGTTAGCAGACTTGAAAGCTCAATATAGTCGTTTTTAGACGCTTTGCATTGCGGATAATCAAACGATGCCTCTTCCAAAACCTTCAAATCAAAATTAAGTATTTTTTCACATTCTTTTTTTGTCATAGCATTTCCCTTCATAATATTGATTTTTATTTTCAGATTATATATATTTCTGATTTTTTACTGTCTTTAAATTTAATATTAGCACGATTTTCTTACGGAATATTATATAAAAAATACGGATAGTGTAAATATTGAAAAAAAGGCAATGGTTGCGTGATCCTTTCTGCTGTGATATAATACAGTAAACTAAAATTCGAAAGGATCTTACTTATGGAAATAAAAAATTACCCCAGGGGCTACTCAGCAGGTCCGGACGGTATCTACTATCACGGCGAGCATTTTTCAAACGCTCTTATAGAAATCACCGACTACTACGAAGTAAAGTCATTGACGGCAGATGCCCCAGGTGACTGCTATGTAGAGGTCGCATTTAAGGTCGGCGAGAAAACCTATCCGGCGGTAATTCCGTGCAGTGATCTTGAAAAAGCTATGCGCTTTATTCCTCGCAATGAGGTCAAATTTAATAAAAGAGAAAGCACATGTAACAATTTTTTGTCGGGAACTATTAAAGGGGCTATTCTTAATATGGAACCCGAAATCAGATATTCTCTTACCCAAGGGTATAATCGCTTTGAAATAGGTGATGACCATAATGCGCACTACGTCTTCCTGCTTGGCAGCTGCATTATTGGCGATACGGAACGTATAGGCGTTGATATAGCACCGCAGAACGAAGCCCTCGCAAAATTTAAACGCCCGCTGTCAACGCAAAATGCTGAATTTATGCCGTGGGTATCGGATTTTCTTGATTCAGATAATATACCCGGCGTATTGCTTATGGCGGCACTTACGCCATTCATAATGCCACTTATAGACGAATCGCAAAGAAGCAGATTTGAGTTCAACACTTACGTTTACGGCGATTCGGGTTCGGGAAAATCTGCGATAACCAAACTGCTTGTAGATTATTTCGAGGGCAGTCCAAATATTATAAATCTGCACAGCAATAAAAGCGAGATCGACAAGATATTCGAGTACAAGCATTGTTGCGTGGCAATTGACGACCTCTGCGGCACTGATTCCAACAGAGAAAGAGAGAATAACGAACAGAAACTTTCGGAAAATCTCAAACGTGTTCAAACTCCGGGGCAGATAGTCCGTGACGGCAAGAGGATCAAAAATGAAAGTATGCTTTTTGTGACGGGTGAATATCTGCTTAAAAGTTCAAGTACGCTAAATCGCTGCCTTGTAGTAAATCTTAAAGATCCGATACCGCCGAAGGAGATCAACAAGCTTTGCCGTAATAAAGATCAGTATCTTGAAATGGTGCGGTGCTTTATCGAGTGGGTCTGCAAAAACTATGACAGACTCAGCAAAAATCTAAACAGCAGGCTTAGCGATGTCAAAAATCACAAAAGCAAGGCTGCGAGATATTCGGGCTTTAACCGAAACTATGCTATAAAGTCCTTGCTGTTTTGCACCTGTGATATATTTTGTGAGTTTATCAGAAGCGTTTCGAACGATGATATGACAATGATCACAAGGCGCCGTTCTATCGAAAACTCTATCGAAGCACAGATAGATGACACATTGCGTCACCTTGAAAACCGCAGCAGTGAATATGCCTCCTCTCGAAACATAGTCGAGGAAGCAGCCGCCGCTATTTTAAATTCACAAAACGTCTCTAACGATATTAAGGATTTTCGTAACGCGATACGCTTCGATGAAGGCCCTTGTTATTACGATAACCAGCTTGAGGGAAGCTTTATCATCAGCGGCGAGGAATTGAGAAAAATTTTTTCGTCAAGGCTTTCTGCAAAGTCCATAGGCGAAGCCCTTGCAGACGAGAACGTGCTTATACTGTCGAAAGACGGTAGCAGAACATACCCTATCAGAAAACAGGGCAAGTCGAAAGACAAATGGATGAAAAAGTTTTATCACATAAACGCCGATGCGCTAAAAGAGTATGCCCCTTGTTCCGATGAAACGGAAGATAAAAAGCCTAAAAAGCCTAAAAAGCCTAAAAAGCGTGAACTTGGCATATTCCGGCAGTATGGAGTCTGGAACAAACGGAAAAAGCAATGATTTAACTTATACATTATTTTCAAGATACCAACAGGAGGTAAACAATTATGGATATGGTCAGAGAAAGGGAACTGAACGTCCCTATATTTCAAAAGCAAAACCTCACTATCGAGGAAGCCGCCGTTTATTCAAACATCGGTCAGCACAAGCTGAGAGAACTCACGGCAGACGAACGCTGTCCGTTCGTTTTGTGGGTGGGAAATAAAAGGCTTATAAAGCGCAGGCAGTTTGATGAGTATATGTCGAGAGCTTATTCTATCTGAACTGCGAGAAATGTGAAAAATGCCGACCGTCCGGAAAGCCGATGGTCGGCAGAATTTTGAAAGGAGAGTTTTATTATGGCAAAAAGGCGCAGAGACAGCAAAGGCATTATGCTGAAAAAAGGTGAAAGCGAACGTGCGGGCGGCGGTTATGATTACCGCTGGACGCAGAACGGCGAAAGGCGCGTGATATATGCACCCACGCTGCAGGAACTTCGTGAGAAAAAAGAGGAAATCTCTGCCGATGTTCTCAGAGGCATAAGGCCTAACGCCCGAAACCTCACGGTAAATGACATCTATAAAATGTGGGTGAGAGATAAAATGGGGCTAAAGGACAACACTATGCTGAACTATATGTATATGTATGAAATGTTCGTTGACCCCTATATCGGCAAAAGCAAGATTTCAGGACTGCTGTATTCGGACGTTAAGGGCTTTTACAATATGCTTTACAGAGAACGCGGGCTAAAAGTTTCTACTATCGACAACGTAAATACCGTGCTTCATCAAGTGCTTGAACTCGCCGTGCAGAACAGGCTTATCCCCGCGAACCCCTCTGACAATGCGATAAGAGAACTGAAACATATGCACGGCAAGGAGATACAGAAGCGTCAGGCGCTTACCACAAAGGAACAGGAACTTTTTCTTGATTACCTCCGCAGCACGCCGCGTTATCAGCATTGGTATCCTGTATTTCTTACAATGCTTTATACAGGTCTGCGTGTCGGCGAGATAACGGGGCTGCGCTGGTGCGATGTTGATCTTGAAAACGGCTTTATCAGCGTCAACCACACACTTGTTTACTACAAGCACGATACAAACAAATGTCAGTTCAGCATACACAAGCCTAAGACAGAAGCGGGAAGCCGCAGCGTGCCTATTATGAGCGAAGTCAGGGAAGCACTCGAACAGGAGAAAGAGTATCAGGATATAGCGGGGCTGAGATGCAAAGTTAAAGTCGACGGCTTTTCTGATTTTATTTTCATAAACCGCTTTGGCAATGTACATAATCAGAACAATCTCAACAGGGCATTGCGCAGGATAATCCGTGACTGCAACAAAAGAGTGCATTCGGAAGCGCAGAAAAGCGAAAACGTCACCCTACTGCCCGATTTCAGTTGTCACACCCTCCGTCACACCTTTGCAACGCGAATGTGCGAAATGGGCATAAACCTCAAAGTGATTCAAGACGTACTCGGCCATTCAGATTTCAGCACCACGATGAACGTCTACACCGACGCCACGAGCGACTTCAAAAAGAAAGAATTTCAGACCCTTGAAAAGCTTCTCAAAGGCGGCAGTGCCGAATAATAAAAAAGAGATCACCGATGAACCAAAACATCAGTGATCTCTCATATGTTATCATATTTTTTTATAAGTTTCTGACCGATTGGCGTAAAATTGGCGTAAGCCGTCGGTCAGACCTGCTGAAAACCTCGCAAAATCAAGGGTTTATTACTCTAGTGTCTTCATCGTAGGGAACAACAGCACATCTCTAATAGCCGGGGAGTTAGTCAGCAGCATAACAAGTCTGTCTATGCCGTAACCAATTCCGCCTGTAGGTGGCATACCTATCTCCAAAGCTCTCAGGAAGTCCTCGTCTGTGTGGTTTGCTTCCTCGTCACCCTGCTTCAATGCCTCTTCCTGCGCTGCAAATCTCTCACGCTGATCTATCGGATCGTTCAGCTCTGAGTATGCGTTGCACATTTCTCTGCCTGTGATGAAAAGCTCAAATCTCTCTACATAGTCAGGATTTTCAGGCTTCTTCTTTGTGAGCGGAGATATCTCGATAGGGTGATCCATTATGAATGTCGGCTGAATAAGATGCTCCTCAACATATTCCTCAAAGAACAGGTTGAGTATGTCGCCCCTCTTGTGCCTTGCTTCGTATTCAATGTGATGCTCGTCTGCAAGTGCCTTTGCCTCTTCTGTTGTGGCTACCTGTGAGAAATCAACACCAGAATACTTCTTTACTGCGTCGATCATTGTCATTCTCTCAAACGGCTTGCCAAGATCTATCATTACATCACCGTAAGGTACGCAAGTTGTGCCACATACTTCCTGTGCAACGTGCCTGAACATATTCTCCGTCAGATCCATCATGCCGTAGTAATCAGTGTATGCCTGATAAAGCTCCATAAGAGTAAACTCAGGATTGTGTCTTGCGTCAACACCCTCGTTTCTGAATACTCTGCCTATCTCGTATACTCTTTCAAGTCCGCCAACAATAAGTCTTTTCAGATAAAGCTCCAAAGAAATTCTCAGCTTAACGTCCTCGTCAAGTGCGTTGTAGTGTGTCTCAAATGGTCTTGCGGCAGCTCCGCCTGCGTTAGATACCAGCATTGGAGTTTCAACTTCCATGAAGCCCTGTCCGTCAAGATATCTTCTGATAGATGAGATTATCTGCGACCTCTTTATAAATGTGTCCTTTACCTCAGGATTGCATATAAGGTCTGTGTATCTCTGTCTGTATCTAGTGTCCTGATCCTTCAGACCATGCCACTTCTCAGGCAACGGCAGAAGCGACTTTGAAAGCAGTACGAACTTCTGAGCGTGAATTGAAATCTCGCCCATTTTTGTTCTGAATACAAAGCCCTCAATGCCAACGATATCACCGATATCGCCCTTCTTGTAATCGTCAAATTCTTCCTTGCCGATCTCGTTCATTCTCAGATAGACCTGAACCTTGTCGCTCTTATCTCTCAGGTCAAAAAAGCTTGCCTTGCCCATAAGACGTCTTGACATTACTCTGCCTGCAACGCTTACTGTTATGCGGTTTGCCTCGAGAAGCTCCTTGAGCTTTTCCTCGTCTTCGCCTGCCTGCTCCTTAAGCTCAGCCTCAAGCTTTTCATACTGTGCTTTAGCCTCGGCACAGCTTGCCGTAACGTCATACTTTGTTATCTCAAATGGATTCTTGCCCTTGGCTTTCAGCTCTTCAAGCTTGTCCATTCTTATCTTCTTTAAGCTGTTTATGTCCTCCTGAGTAAGCTCTTCCTCAGGAGCGTTTGTGCGGTTTTCCTCGCTCATTTATATTTTCCTTTCCGTGTGTTTTGTAAGTGGTCTGTTACTTTGAAATGTCGATGACCTCGAATTTCAGCAGACCGGCAGGTGTTTCAGCTTCGAAAATGTCGCCTACCTTGTGCTTGAGTGCAGCCTTGCCTATAGGTGACTCGTCAGAGATCTTGCCGTTGTCAGGGTCAGACTCAGTTGAACCTACTATCTGAAGATCCTCGATCTCGTCAAGCTCGATATCCTTTATCTTTATGATAGAGCCTACGCCTATCTC
>NZ_JBDGDD010000041.1:0-17102 GCF_040909065.1 Ruminococcus sp. RTP21359st1_H3_RTP21359_211015 | reverse complement strand
TTCGCTTTCTGCTTTTTTTACACTTTATTTCCCTTTTCTTATCTCTTTTTGTCCATTTTGCTTTGCTCCTTTGTTCTCTTCATACAAAAAGTGACAGCTGAGCGTCGCTCAGTTGTCACTTTGGATTGTTTATTATATTTTGACAAAAAATAAACTCACAGAACAGAAGCTCTGTGAGTTATTGGAGGCGCCACCCAGATTTGAACTGGGGATCAAGGTGTTGCAGACCTATGCCTTACCACTTGGCTATAGCGCCATATTGGAGCGGATTACGAGGCTCGAACTCGCTACCTCCACCTTGGCAAGGTGGCGCTCTACCAGATGAGCTAAATCCGCATTTAGTGGTATCTACATTATTATATGCAAGATACCGAAACCTGATACATAAAGAATGTATTGGCGACCGGAATGGGGCTCGAACCCACGACCTCTAGCGTGACAGGCTAGCGTTCTAACCAGCTGAACTACCCGGCCATATGAGCGGACTTTATAAGTCCGCTTGGTGGGAACAACAGGGCTCGAACCTGTGACCCTCTGCTTGTAAGGCAGATGCTCTCCCAGCTGAGCTATGCTCCCGTTAGCTGCCGTTTTGAGTTGTATCTCTCAGCGACGATATTTATTATACACTATTCAAAGCCATTTGTCAAGAGTTTTTTTGAAATTTCTCAAAAAAAGTTTAAGTCCGTAAACGCTTTATTATCGGGCATTTGAATAGTGTACATAAAATATTCATTAAATATTATTCTTTTATTAACCCTAAAATCTCCTCAGGAGTAAAGTGATATTTCTTATCACAGAAGTGACACTCAACGTCAGTACCACCATCTTTAGAAAGATCTTCAAGTTCTGCCCTACCCAAAGATATAAGAGCATTCTCTACTCTCTCCCTTGAACAATCGCAACGATAATTAACCTCAAAATCATCAAGAACGTTCGGTTCAAGACCCTCCAAGGCTTTCATTGCAATAGCTTCTGTGGTCATACCACCACATATAAGCTTTGTTACAGACTCCATTCCGTTTATATTCTTCTCTATCTGATCTATAGCTGACTCAGGTGCAAACGGCAAAAGCTGAATAAGAAATCCACCTGCACAATTCACTGTCAGATCTGGATTTACAAGTACGCCAAGAGCGCAGACACTTGGCACCTGCTCACTGACAGCAAGATAGTTAGTTATGTCCTCTGCTATTTCTCCTGAAACAATAGGCACTTGTCCGCAATACGGCTCTTTAAGTCCCATGTCCTTGACCACACTAAGCGTACCATTAGAGCCTACAGCCCCTCTGACATCAAGCTTGCCTTTATCGTTAAGCGGCAGTTCCACCACTGGATTTTGTACATACGCCTTAACATTTCCCATGCTGTCAGATACGCATATAAGCGCACCTGTAGGACCGTCACCGTCCATTTTTACAGTAATAGAATCATCTTTACCTTTAAGTCCAAATCCCATGAGCGAAGTACCCATAGCAAGTCTGCCAAGTGCCGCCGTGACCACAGCGGAAGTTTTATGTATCTCCTCAATGCGTGAAACAATATCCTTTCCGTCGATAGCGCTGCACACAACGGAAGCATCTTTACTTATAACTCTAACTATTCTACCCATAAAATCACCCTCTGTTTATTCTCCTGCACACATAAAGAACTCTCTGCGTTTTATCATTAACTGGCGAGTCCTCAAATCCGTCATACTTTCCTATAAGCTCAAAATCATTTGACTTTACAAGCTCGCTCAAAAACTCGTCCGTATATATCCTCTCTGTGAAATCCTCACTAAAACGACAATAAGAGCCGTCCTCCTGCTCCTCAAAGAAGTCAAGATATATGCTCACGCTGTCATCATCATTGAGCTCATTCTGCCATGCACAGAAAAGCCCATCAAGATCATAGCAGAACGCATTGTCTGCAAGGATCACTCGGTGCTTGTACACAGTATTTACATCAAATATGAAAAGTCCACCATAGCAGGTAAATTTTGATACACACTCAAAAGTCTTTCTGACAGCTTCCTCATTTTCAAGGTGATTTATGCTGTCAAGAACACAAACAACAGCATCAACTGCGCCATACAGATCAAGCTCAGTCATATCCTGCATAAGATACTGTATGTTCAGACCGCTTTCATAGCGCTTATCCATGGCTTCTTCCAGCATTTGATCCGACAGATCAACACCTACCACATCATAATCAAGACGTGCAAGTGCTTCACTGAGCGAACCTGTGCCGCAGGCAAGGTCCAAAACTACCTCATGCTCTGAACTATATCGTTTTATAAGTTCATGACACCGTGCCGCAATTTTTCCGTAATCGACATTCTCTGTAAGCTTATCATAGTAACAGGCAAATCTGCCGTATCCGCTCATTACTTATCTTCCTTCTTATCCAATCTGTCAAAAACGATATTATATCCGCCTGAGCCATCATAAGAAAGCGAGCGGTTCACACGGCTTATAGTCGCCGTTGAAGCACCTGTTTCGTTTACTATATCGCTGTAAACATGATCCTTTGTGAGCATTTTTGCAACCTGAAAACGCTGTGAAAGTGCTTTCAGCTCAGGTATAGTGCAAAGATCTTTAAAAAACAGCCTGCATTCCTCGACAGTTTCAAGACAAAGCACTGCTTCATAAAGATCGTCTAAATTTTTGATCTCAAGTTTCTCTTTCATGAAAAAAATCTCCTTTACGTTTCATGGTGTAAAGTGTTAAACCATAAATATATTTTAACACAAGTCATGAAAAAAGTAAAGGAGAATTATGAATTTTTTATTTACTTACTCTTAATTTTTTCTTCTATTAGGCGTTAGAAAACCGCCGAATGACTTCGGCTCATCAGAAATATCCTCTTTATCATCGTAATATTCCTCTTCTTCGTCTTCTGTATCGCTTTCTAGTTTCTCTGGTGGCGTTATCTCAGCCCCCTCGGATATATCGTCTATTATTGCCCTCAGTTCATCTACGCCCTCTCCTGTGATAGCAGAGAACTCCACACAGGTGATGTCCTCAAAGCATGGTATCTCTGTCTTGAAAGCTTCCATACGTGCTTTTCTGGCGTTAGGCTTGAGCTTATCCGCCTTGGTGAACACGATTATAAATGGTATCTCAGCGTCAATAAGATAATTTATCATCATCAGATCGTCTTTGCTCGGCGGATGACGCATATCCACAAGCTGAAAAACAAGTGCAAGCTGTCTGCTGCCGTCGTCAAGATAGCCGCCTATAAGACTGCCCCACTGCCTTTTCTCTGACTTTGATACGCTGGCATAGCCATATCCAGGCAGATCAACGATATAGATATTCTCCACCGAAAAGAAGTTTATTGTAACAGTTTTACCCGGCATAGAGCTTACTCTCGCCAAATTTTTTCTGTTAAGAAGCTTGTTTATCAGCGACGACTTTCCCACATTCGACCTGCCGGAAAAGGCAAATTCAAGTCTGTCAGACTTGGGTATCTGCGAGAATTTTCCAAAGGAAGTATAAAATTCTGCTTTGTTATAATTCATAGGCGCCCTTTCTATACCGTTAATTTTTTTCGCTCCGGCTCGTTCTTGCTTAGGAGTTCAAGCGGAACATTATTTTTGCTGTTTGGAATAAGTGCAACGTCAAGCACATCCTGAATAGTCTTTGCGAACACGAACTCGCAACAAAGCTTTACTGTATCGTCAACGTCATCAAGATCGCCCTTATTAGCAAAAGGCACAATAATAGTCTTTACCCCCGCCTTGTATGCAGCCATAGTCTTTTCACGGAGACCGCCTATAGGCAGTACTTTGCCGCTAAGAGTTATCTCGCCTGTCATAGCAACGTCACTGCGTACTTTTATATTACCCAATGCAGAGATGATGCCCGTTATCATGGTAACACCTGCAGATGGACCGTCCTTAGGCACAGCACCCTCGGGAGCGTGTATATGCAAATCTTTTTTCTCGTAAAAGTCTTTATCGATGCCATATTTGTCAGCAACGCTTCTGCAATAGCTTACGGCAATCTTTGCAGACTCCTTCATAACGTCGCCGAGTGAGCCTGTAAGCTCTATTCTGCCCTTTCCGTCAAGTACAAGGACTTCCAAAGGCATGACAACTCCGCCCACTGACGTCCATGCCAGACCATTTACAGAGCCAACAGCATCTTTATCTGATACAACATCAGGGAGATATTTCTCATGGCCAAGATATTTTTCAAGATTATCCGCCTTGAAAGTAACTTTCTTAACGCCGTCTTCAACTATCTCCTTAGCAGCCTTTCGGCAAAGCGAGCCTATCTGTCTTTCAAGATTTCTCACGCCAGCCTCTCTTGTGTAGCTGTCTATAAGCTTATAAATAGCATCATTGCAGATGCGTATCTGAGATGCTTTAAGACCGTTCTTACCTTCCTGCTTTTTAATAAGATGTTCCTTTGCAATATGGAACTTCTCCTCCCTAGTATAGCTAGACAACTCTATGACCTCCATACGGTCGAGAAGAGGTGCTTGAACAGTATCGAGAGTATTTGCAGTTGTAATAAACAGCACATCACTTAGATCAAACGGCACTTCAATATAGTGATCTCTGAAAGCATTATTCTGCTCGCTGTCAAGAACCTCAAGCATAGCAGACGATGGATCACCTCTGAAATCATTGCTCATCTTGTCTATCTCATCAAGAAGAACAACAGGATTTTTACTTCCTGCAAGCTTCATGGCATTCATTATTCTTCCTGGCATTGCACCAACATACGTCTTTCTGTGACCTCTGATATCACTTTCGTCCTTAACACCGCCCAATGAGACCCTTACAAAGTTTCGATTAAGTGCTCTAGCGACAGACTTTGCCACTGAAGTTTTGCCAACGCCTGGAGGACCAACAAGACAGAGGATCTGCCCCTTGACATCAGGAGTAAGCGCTCTTACAGCAAGATTTTCAAGTATTCTATCCTTGACCTTTGCCATGCCATAGTGATCCTTGTCAAGTATCTGCTTTGCCTTTTTAACGTCTGTCCTATCCTTTGTGACAGCATTCCACGGCAATGCAAGCACTGTGTCAAGATAATTTCTCAGCACAACACCCTCCTGTGACATCATACCCATCTTGGAAAGCTTCCTGACCTCGCCCATAAGCTTATCACGAACTTCTTCGGACAATACAAGTGAATCTATCCTATGTGTGTAATCATCGATCTCATTTACATCTGAGCCGTCTTCATTTTCACCCAACTCATTCTGTAACGCCTTGATCTGCTCACGAATATAGTATTCACGCTGACTTTCTTCTATCTGAGAATGGACCTGACTATGTATCCTTCTTTCAAGAGATAAAACATTGGTCTCTCGTGAAAGCATAGTGATCATAAGAATTAGCTTATCTAAAACAGATGGGGCTTCAAGAAGCGACTGTCTGTCAGTAAAAGCTAACGGAATATTAAATGCCAAACTTTCAAAAAGTTGAACAGGCGTTTTAGAACCGAGTATCTGGGCATAAAGCTCTTCAGGCATTTTAGGAACCACCTGAACATACTCTTCAAACTCATCTAAGACCGAACGAAAAACAGCAAGTTTTTCGTCATCGTCAAGCCTATCCTTTGAATAATTTGGTACAAGTCTTACATCAGCTTCATAGCAATCATCATGCTGATAAAACTCAGCAAGTCTCGCTTTACGCAGACCTTCTACATAGCATCTGTATATTCCATCAGGTGCTTTAACGATCTGTCTTACCTTTGCTACAGTACCCACCTTGAACATATCCTTTTTTTCAGGCATTTCAAGATAAACGTCTTTTTGCGCGCAAAGAAAAACAAATCGATCGCCGTCCATGGCATTTTTCATGCTCTTTATAGTTCTTGGTCTGCCAACATCAAAATGCATAGACATTCCAGGAAAAACTACCAGATCTCTCGTTGGAACACACGGCATAATATTATTTATTTTAACATCAGTTTTATCTTTCATAGTTGCTCCATTTCCTTACAGCTCTACAAATACTGTAATGCTTTGTTATACAGCTTTAGTATATAATATCACATTTATGATACATTTGCAAGCCCCACTCAGAAACTTCCCCTTAACAAAAAGAGGCACCTATAAAGGTACCTCAAAATAGAAAACACTATTAGTCAGCTACATATGGAAGAAGTGCCACATGACGTGCTCTCTTGATAGCTGTTGTAAGTTCTCTCTGATGATAAGCACAAGTGCCAGTTACACGTCTAGGGAGGATCTTAGCTCTCTCTGTCATGCACTTTCTAAGCTTTGCGATATCCTTATAGTCGATCTTTTCAGCTCTGTCTGCACAGAACATACAAACCTTCTTACGACCTCTCTTCATAGGTCTGCTTGTATTTCTTTCCTTTTCCATGGTAAATTTCCCTCCTTAGAGAAATATTTTTCAAAACTCCTCTGCTTAGAACGGTACTCCGTCATCGGTCAATACTTCTTCAAAATCATCAAGGTCACCAATGGACAAAGCGTCATTTGATGGAGCATTGTTATAGTTATTCTGATTAGAATTGTTTGCAGGCTGTGAATATCCACCATTGTTCTGCTGGTAATTATTCTGCTGATAACCACCATTTCCGTAGTTATTGGAATAGTTACCTGCTCCCTGCTGTTTTGGTTCACCTGTGAAAGACACACTGTCAACATTGACCTCAGTTGTATAATGCTTTACACCATTCTTGTCATCATAAGAACCTGTTCTTATCTGACCTTCAAGAGCGATCATTCTGCCCTTTGAAAAGTATCTGTTGATAAATTCAGCTCTCTGCCCCCAAGCAGTGCAAGTAATAAAATCAGTCTGCCTTTCAGCACCCTGACGAACTGGTCTGTCAACTGCAACATTGAATCTCAAAACTGCATTTCCACTAGGAGTCTGTCTTACTTCAAGATCCTGAGTGATCCTACCCATTAAAATAACTCTGTTAAGCATAACTTTTCCCTCTTTCGCAGTTTTACTTGACCGTTACTAAGAAACGGATCACGCCGTCTGTGATACCAAGAATTCTCTCAAGCTCAGCTGGAAACTCAGGCGTAGATGTGAATGACCACAGTACATAAGTACCTTCTGTTTCATAATTGATAGCATAAGCCAGCTTACGCTTGCCCCAATTACTAAGTGTAACGTCACTTGCGTTTGCCTCGATCAAGTCATTGAACTTAGCTGTGAGTGCGTTTACAGCCTCCTCGTCAAGCTTAGAGCTGAAAATTACCATAGCCTCATAAGACTCATTAATTTTTGCCATTGCATTTGCACCTCCTTTTGGATTTCGCCTGTGCCGCAATTTGCACAAGCAAGGATAACTCAATTATTATAACACAAGACCGATTATCTGTCAAGTGTCACTTGCGTTTTTTTATGAACTTTTTGTAAAATCATGCAAATATCTTTGTAACACCAAAAATGCCAAACACAACTATCGCAGAATAAACGGCAAAGCCAAGAATAACAGCCCCCCATGACGTACCGCCCTTTGCTACTATCTTTTCGGCTATCTCCTGCTCAGTGCCGTCCTCCGACCTTATCTCACGGATCTTTTTTTGTGCAAACTTATAATACACATAATTGCCGAAAAAGCCTGCCACAAACTGAAGTGCCATTGAAACATACCATGTCGCAGCGGAAATGCCCTGAAAAACCCTTCCAGTCACATCGATGCCGATATCAAGCGAGAAACCCATTGTCCCTGCACTAAGATATTCTATCGCAGTAGGAATATTGAGCAGTGCCGTAGCCACAAGCATAATGATACCCACAAGATTCATTTTTCTAAACAGAAAATACAGGTGCGGAAAAAGAAAAGCCGCAAAGTTTATGGAAATCTTTCCACCAAATTTACCAAAACGTATAAAGTTAGACAAAAATATGAGCGGATTTGTCTTTACAAATTTTGCATAGTCATCTAGTTTAATGCCTTCAAGATCTGAGTCCTTATCAAATACAACCTGTCTGCCAAACGGACCGTAAGGCTGTCCGTCAGGGCCGGTCTGCTGAGCGTTATTTTGCGTGTCCATGTCGTTGAATGGACGTTCCTCAGTATCATTTTTCGTAAGCGGTGTTCCGCACTTTTCACAAAATAGCTTGTCAGGCGGATTTTCAAAACCGCAGCGTATACAGCGTATATTCTCACTTTCTACACTCTCCTGAGTTTGCTCCCAGCTTTGACCACTTTCATGCAAAGCGTCATTTATGCACTTTCCTTCTTTGAGATAACACTCACGATGATAAGGTGTGCCACACTCAGGACATACAACTATATCGTCACCATCTTTGAATGCTTCTCCGCAGGAAAAGCATTTTTTTCCTGTATAATTAGCCATATCAGGTTTCCTTTCTTGCTGAAACAGGCTTTTTAAAGCCTTTAAATAACATTATAGCACAACTTTCAGGAAAATGCTATAGTTTTTTTATATTTTTCCTTTACTTTTCACAAAAAAAGTTTTATAATATATAATGATATAAAATAAGGAGAAAAAGATATGGTATTTTTAGAAAACTTAAAGTCAGAGCTTGAAGCTCTTAGACCTATCATCAGCGAGCTGCATGACGTATACGATATTGAACGTTCTCAGGAAAGGATCGCAGAGCTTCACGAAAAAGCCGCAGAGCCTAATTTTTGGGACGACATGGAGAAATCACAGAAGGTTTTGCAGGAAACAAGAAATCTTGAGGGCAAGCTGGAAAAATACAATAAATTCAAGTCGTCATTTGAGGATATCGAAGTGCTTATTGAAATGGCAGCCGATGAGGGTGACGAGGACATGATCGACGAAATACAGTCTGAGCTTAAAACTCTAAAAGAGGGTCTTGACGCTGCACAGCTTGACACTCTGCTCACAGGCGAGTATGATCACAACAACGCTATCATCAACTTTCATGCAGGAGCAGGCGGAACTGAGGCGCAGGATTGGAGCGAAATGCTTTTCAGGATGTATCACAAATGGTGTGAAAGCCACGGCTTCAAAATGACTACTCTTGATTATCTCGAGGGTGCAGAGGCCGGCATGAAGAGTGCCTCCGTTATCGTGGAGGGTGAAAACGCTTATGGCTATCTTAAAAGCGAAGCAGGAATACACAGACTTGTGCGTATCTCACCTTTCGACAGCTCAGGAAGCAGACACACGTCATTCTCAGCGGTGGACGTTATGCCTGAAATAGACGATACAATCGAAGTAGATATCCGTCCTGAGGACATTAAAATGGACGTTTATCGTGCAAGCGGTGCAGGCGGACAGCACATCAACAAAACCTCATCAGCCGTAAGACTTACCCACATACCAACAGGTATCGTTACATCATGCCAGACACAGCGTTCACAGTTCCAGAACAGGGATTATGCAATGAAAATGCTCAAAGCAGAGCTTATCAAAATAAAAGAGCGTGAACATCTAGAGAAGATAGAGGATATAAAGGGTGTTCAGAAAGAGATCGCATGGGGTGCTCAGATACGTTCATATGTTTTCATGCCATACACTCTTGTAAAAGATCACAGAACGGGTTTTGAAAACAGCAATGTAAACGCTGTTATGGACGGCGACCTTGACGGTTTCATAAACGCTTACCTCAAAGCGCTTTCACTTGGCGAGATCGAAAAATAATTAGCATAAACAAAGGACAGTTCAAACGAGCTGTCCTTATGTTTTTTATGAGATTGTTTTGCCTTTTTTTCTGCTCTCTTTGGTCTTGACAGGAGTTTCTTCTGCCGCTCTATCCTCAAAGAGCTGTTCGTCAGGGTCTGCATTCTTGTATGCAAACTCAGGATTGCTTTCACCACGCTGATCGTAGTAAGGCTGGATAACGTGTTTTCTGATAACAGGATAACAATTGAAGCAAGTCACGAAGCATATGAACGAAAGAGGCCAAAATGGCAATATGAACAGAGAATACGGCAGGAAAAGATACATCATAACAATGACGATAAGCGATGCCAGAAGTGACCAAAGAGACTGCTTTATGCCAAGACTCACAAGATAAAACGAGTTCTTTATTATCTGCTTCATGTTAAGGTTAGTGGAGCTTATCATAAGATAGATGTAAAAGTGCATCATGTAGAATACAATAAGACAGCTTATGCAGATAACAAACGGAATGTATATCATTGAGTTCTGCTCTGCCCAATATTTATACATTGGAATACCGACCATAAATCCTATAGCGAAGATGATATCTATGGCACCCATGATAGTGCCCTGCTTGAAATTCTTCTTGAAAGAATCCCAGAAATCATGTAGCAAAAACGCATTTCTTTCCTGAGAATAATTTCGGCAAACCTTTGTCATTGCAGCCGTTGCAGGTCCTACAAATACTGACGGTATCGCCAGTAAGAGCCATATTGGATTTGATGTCATAAGCATAAGTATAACCATAAGCGTCATCGGTATGCAGAAAACGAAATACAGCAAATTAAGCTCCATAAGCTTCCACATATGCCTGCCATAGACTTCAAAAAACTTAAAAATACCCTTTTTCTCCTGAGGTGCTTTAAGCACACCTCTGCCAGGGGTATTGTAATTACCAAATAAAGACATTACACCGCTCCTTAAAATTAATAGTCCCCGAAATTGCCCCGAATTTTATTTCATTCTTTGTATACTGTATACTAAATTCGTCCTGCAAAAATAATCGTCAGCAGACATTCAAGTGCAGCCGCAACAGCCGCCGCCGCTTCAAGCACAAGAAACTTAACAGCATAAAACCGCACCGTCTGTCGCAGACCGCTATGCTGTCCTTCAGAAAAAACAATGCACAGCAGGATATTTGACATAGCGACAGCTTCCCTTGCGGCTATCATAAGTGCCGCCGCTGTTATGACCGCAGGAAGAAGTACAAACATCGCTGAAAGTAATGCACCATGTCCACCGTAAATGCTGTAAAGCTGAGACATTGCAACACCCCAGCCCATGCCACGCAACAGCAATACTGCAACAGCTAACGGCTGTCCCAGTGAAGAAAAACCTGACAAAAACACAACCGCTAAAAAAACAGTCGAACTGAAAAAAGACCTCACAAGAATTTCTTCAAGATCACCAGACGACCTCACGTCAACGAAGCTGTTTGAAAGCACCGACAGCATTGAAAGCTCGTCGCTGCCCATAAAGCAAAAAGTAACAGCACCCAAAAGCGCACCAATCAGGATAGCTCCTGCAAAAAATGCAAGAACTCCGCTTTTGTATATGCCTGTCCCGCTGTTCATTATACATCACTCCTTTGAGTAATGTATATGCCACGGTGCAGAAAAAATAACTATTTTGAAAGCTCGTAAGCTCTCTTAGTGCAAGCCTTGCAGCAGTCCTCAACAGCCTTTGGCAGACCGCCCTCACGGAGCTTATCAAGACCAGCGATAGTTGTGCCACCCTTTGATGATACCATTTCAATAAGCTCGTCAAGTGACTTGCCACTGTCAGTTATCATTTTGGCAGAGCCGATAAGCGACTTTGCAAAAAGATCTCTTGCAACTGTTTCATCGATGTCAACGCTCTTTGCATACTCTATGAATGCCTGAGCATACAGATAGATAAAAGCAGGAGATGAGCCGTTTATTGCTATTATCTCTTTCATTTTATCCTTTGATATGACGGCATACATACCGCATGAGCCAAAGATATTGCAAACAAGCTCAAACTCCTCATCTGTAACGCTGTCAGAGCGTGAAAGAGCAGTTGCGCCCTCCCCAAGAAGAAGAGGAGTGTTTGGCATAACAAGCACTACCTTTGCGCCAGCCACAGTTTTTGAAGCGATATAATCATCTGTAATGCCTGCGCAGATAGAAACTATGACCGTATCTTTCGTTACCGCAGGAGCTATCTCATCAAGCACCTCGTCAAGCTGCTGAGGCTTAATTGCAAGAAAAACATATTCTGACTTTTCAACTACCTCTGCACAGCCTGAACATTTTACTGCTCCAAGCTCGTCAAGTCTATCAAGTATCGGAGCATATTTATCAAAAGCGTAAAGCTGAATATCCTTACCCATTTTACTGCCTGCAATGCCTTTCATGATAGCATAGCCCATATTTCCTGCACCGATAAAACCAACATTTATCATACACTCAAGACCTTTCTGAATAAAAGGCAGAAGCCTGCCTTAAAAATAACTTAATTTTAATTATACACTAAATCTCAACGAATTTCAAGTGTTTCACCTAAATTTCACATTAGTACCCCATTTTTCTTGTATATTTTCACGCAAAAAAACAGCGACATTTCTGCCGCTGCTTTAAATCATATATTTGTCGCTTTATGTCCAAACTGTGTTCTTACTTTTTCATAAGCAAACTTCACAGCAGGCAGGAATATCATGAGCAAGATCAGATCCACAGGGAGCTGGATAAGATTTTTCGCTATTCTCGGTGTGCAGTATGTAAGAAAACCGCTCATTCCTTCTTTGGTGAGGTTTGTGATGCCAAAAGTCTTGTTTACATAAAGTGTATACAGGAAATAAGAATTAAGTCCTATATTACAGAAAAGTATAACACTTCCTCTTGCAATTGCGATCCTTATGTAGCTTTGAAGCTTTTTGTTGTTAAAATCGCACTTATACAACAGACAGCCGTAGATGATACCTGAAATAATAACTACCATTGCAAGCTGTGGGCTGTAGGCTCTCGGAGATTTGTTCTGCACTATATATCCTAGAAAGTCAAGAACAAATGTAGACATTCCGCATACCACAGGTCCGTAAAGCATACCTATAGTACAGGTTGCAAGAAAAGTGAAACCGATCCTCAAGTCAGGCGTTACCTCAATGGAAAATGATCTGATAGCAAACGCCAACGCTATCAGTATTCCTGCTGTTGTTAATGTTCTAAGATCTTTCAGTGACTTGAAAGAGTCATAGAACATTCTTCCGAAGCTCTTCATAAATTTACCTCCTTATTCTGCGAGCTTGTCGCTTTGTGCATAACGGAGCATAAAAACAGCTCTGCACACTACCCATGCGGGATGTGCAGAGCCGCTATAAAAAGCTTCAATTACACATTCAGCGGGATGCGAAAACCGAACCGCAAAGGTTCTACCTTTTTCGTTCCGACGGCAACTCCCCGTCCGACGGACACTTAACGCTCAGTTTTCTACTCTGTAATATGTCAAAGTCTTAAAGACTCAGACCTCATGAAAAATTAGAATGCAGTTTCATTGAGGATCTTGTAAAGCTCTTCCTCGAAAGGCTTCTTCATTGAAAGAGCCTCCTGAATATCTACATCATATATCTTGTTGTCCTTCATACCAACAACTCTGTTGCCAATGCCCTGCTCTAGCAGTTCAACAGCGTGATAGCCCATTTCAGTTGCGACAACTCTATCTCTTACTGTAGGAGAGCCGCCTCTCTGAACATGACCGAGAATAGTAGCTCTTGACTCGACACCAGTAATATCCTGAAGAGTTCTTGTAATATACTCTGTCTTGCCAACACCCTCAGCAACTACAATGATAAAATGTGTCTTGCCTGACTTCTTTGTCTGCTCCATCTTCTGAGCAATAGCATTGAGGTCATAAGGCTTCTCAGGTGTGATAACAGCCTCAGCGCCTACAGCAGCAGCAACGTTGATAGCAATGTGACCAGCGTTTCTGC
This sequence comes from Ruminococcus sp. RTP21359st1_H3_RTP21359_211015, assembly GCF_040909065.1. Lineage (NCBI taxonomy): Bacteria > Bacillati > Bacillota > Clostridia > Eubacteriales > Oscillospiraceae > Ruminococcus > Ruminococcus sp. RTP21359st1_H3_RTP21359_211015. The sequence continues at coordinate 3,565 of NZ_JBDGDD010000041.1, read as the reverse complement.
CCATTACCTCAACTACTGAACATCTGTCATGTGACTGTGCTGTATCTCTGATCTTATCGATCATTTCCATAGCTGTGTTCATAGCTGTGTCATAACCGATAGTATATTCTGTGCATGAAATATCGTTGTCTATAGTACCAGGCAGACCGATACATGGGATACCCTGTGCTGAAAGATCAGCCGCACCTCTGAATGAGCCGTCACCACCGATAACTACGATACCGTCAAGACCCATTTCAAGACACTTATCTCTGCCCTTCTTTACGCCCTCGATATCTCTGAATTCAGGACATCTTGCAGTGTAAAGACAAGTACCGCCTCTCTGGATTATGCCTGAAACAGTTCTTGCATTCATCTCAATAACTTCACCGTTAAGAAGGCCGTTATATCCTCTGAGGATACCTACGACTTCCATACCCTTTGCAAGACCAGCTCTGCATACTGCTCTGACAGCAGCGTTCATTCCCGGAGCATCTCCTCCGCTGGTAAGTACACCAATTTTCTTAGCCATGTAAAATACCTCCAAACCAGGAAACAATTTATCCTGTTACTTTCCTAATAATCTATAATGAGCATAGCACAAAGCCCCTGAATTGTCAAGGGCTTTGTTTATTTTTTAACATTTTATTAAACGTTTTCGTTATTCAGCAGGCACAACAGCCGGAGCTGGTGTTGTTTCAGAAGAGCTGCCTGTATTCGTATCAGGCTTAGGCTCTGTTGCCTTTGTTGTAGTGGTCGTAGTAGTCACAAGACCTGCAGAAACTGTAACTGTAAGCACATCACCATTTTTAACATTCACAGTGTTTCCAACATTAACGCTTGTCGCCATAACATATCCTGCAGAAACAGAGCTTGAGAAATCGGTAACGACCTTATACTTGATATTATAAGAATCAAGCAGCTCAAGGTAAGCCTTCTTTGACAGGCCAGAGAAATCAGGAACAGGAACATTTTCAGGGCCTGCACATACTTTAAGAACAAGCTCATTTTTCAAAGACGGATCAAAATCAGTACCCTCTGGTATGCTCTGCTCTTTAACAACGTCCTTATCGTCAACATCAGAATAATAATATTCAGCCTTGATAGTAAAATCCTCACCAAGCTGTTTTACAACAGTATTGTATTCCAGACCCACAACGTTAGGCATTATAGCGCCATAGCCATATTCTGACTGACTTTCAGCATCAGTCACCTTAGGCGTAGCAACTGTGGTGCTGTAAACGAATACCTCGCTGTCAACTGCATCTGCATCATCAGAAGAAATGACCTTATCCTCAGACGAATCATTATTGCTGTCCGACGGACCTGAAAACAACTCATATAGCAGAAAAACTGAAAGTAAAAGCACTATCACAAGCACCGTCCAGCCTATTATCGTAGCCGTTTTATTCTTAGGCTTTTCTTCCTCACGTGTCTGCTGTGGCATTTGCCTTGACTGCGTTCTTTGTCTTGGAACATGCTGTATAGGAATAGTCTGAGTTGAACCCTTAGGGTGTTCCATATGCGTTGTATGCTGCTCAAAAAGTGCAGTAACAAGTTCTGAAACTGTCTGTATTCTTTCTTCGCCACGAACTCTCATAGCTCTTGAAAGAACTCGTGAGATATGCTGTGGTATTCTAGGATTGACTCTGCAAGCTTCGACCATAGTATCATTCTTTGTACGGGTATAAGCATCAAGGGGCATACAGCCTGTTAGTATTCTATAAAGAACTGCAGCAAGTGCATAAACGTCAGTCCATGTGCCCTGCCATTCTAACGAAGAATATTGCTCAGGGGCGGTATATCCTGAATAGAACTCAGGAGAAAGCCCTGTATTAGATGTTCTTATAGAACTTATGCAAAAACCTGTAAGTTTAAGCTCACAATCAGTTGTAACAATAATATTTTCAGGAGATATTCCCCTGTGTATGATACCTGCATTATGTATAATGCTCAATGTTGTAAACAATGGCACAAAAAGCTTTTTGACCTGTTCCCATGTGAGAAAGCCTGTATTTGACTGTAAAAATTTCTTTAGCGTCACGCCCTCCACATATTCGAGTATGACATAGGTCGTATTATTCTCGCAAAACATATCCTTTGCCGTGGCGATATGCTGAAGATTTCTCATACGTGAAAGAACTTTGTTCACGTCTGCAAACTCAGACATAAATGTCTTATACTTAGCCAGACAATCTGGATTCACCACAAGTCGCTGACTTTCGCTATCTCTTTCGCAAAGAGTGTCAGGCATATACTCTCTTGCCACACACTTGCATTTGCCAACCATATCGTAGCAAATGTAAGACGCACCCTCACCATTATATGAAAGCATTTTTCCGACTATATATCTGTTGTCAAGCACTGTTCTCGGTGCAAGATAAGCCTGTAAATGCGGGATATCGTCGGTATAGCTACAATAATGACAGCGGCCGTCAGAACCAAGTTCGTTCATACAGCCCATACATAATTTAGTACTAGGATCCATACCGAACCTCCTTTTTACGTTATTCATCAATTTATATTAGCAACAAACCGAGCATAAGTCAAGTTTTTTTGTGAAATTGTAGAATTTACGCAACAATTTGTATTTCTTTTGTAACATTATGACCCTTTTACAGATACTCAGGATAAATAAGCGTAGAAGAATAATACAGATACTTATTATCCGTATCAAACGTTACATTAAGCACCACAGGCTGATCATCACCTGCGTCATTCTCATACCAATAGCGGTATATATAATTTTTAGTGTCTTTTGACCACACGATGCCGTAATATTCAAGGTCTATGGCATCTGACAAGCCACTCCACTTTGCACCTTGTTCAAACTTATCAAGGTTAATAGCTTTACTCTTTTTTTCACCGTTTGCATTGTTTTTAAGCACCTTGAAATTTGAATATTTTACAGTTTGTATACGTTCTTCATCATCAACAGTAACAAGCGCCGCCCATTCAGGATAATTTATGCCATCAACATTAACACTGTCATCAGACTCAATGATATAATCAAAATTCAGTGCATTGTTCACTCCCTGAAAAGCCGATTCGTCCTTAAAGTGCATATCAAGCTTTTTCTGAGCCTTTGCAACATCTACGCCGATATATTCAGAAATGCTCTCAGCGGTGTTTTCACCCTTTCCGCTTATAATATTCACAACGATAAGGACGACAAGCACCACAAGGAGCACTACCGCCACTGTTATAAGAATAAGCTTGAGCTTGCTTTCAGACAATTTATGTTTTTTCTCGCCCACTATTTCTACGTTTAGCGGTTTATTCTGCTTTTTGAAACGCTTCATGATAGATGTATTTTTGTCTGGTCTTAATCTTGTGTCACAGTTAGGACAGAAAATGTCATCATCGTCAACTGACTTGTGGCATTTAGGACACTCCATAAAAACAACTCCCTTTTGCAACATCCGTGCATTTGCACACTTTTTCAAAACAAGTATACCATAATCTCTGTAAAAAGTCAACAAACGAAAAGCAGCGGACAGAAGTCTATCTGTAGTGCTACAATAGATATTGGACAAAATTAAGAAAAAAGAAAAGAGAGATAGGCAAAAATCTGATAAAATAAAGT
>NZ_JBDGDD010000040.1:0-17204 GCF_040909065.1 Ruminococcus sp. RTP21359st1_H3_RTP21359_211015 | reverse complement strand
CTTTGACATAAAATAACCCCCTTTAGAGTTACACCATTTTATTATTTCATGTGTCTACTCTAAGGGGATTATATCAGTGTGAGTGCCGTCGATTTTTTTGCTATAGCAGAAAAGCTCTTAGATCACAGGAACAATCTAAGAGCTTTTTTTATTTTGTTATGTTATGATTCATCATGATGTGATTTTGACGGCAAAATTACGTTATTCGTATAACTATAAATAACTATTTTACGATCCTTTTTAAGCTTTGCTCTGTCGAATTTCGTCAAATCCTCTATTTTACGAAAATATTCAATTATCAAGTTGCAATTCTATAATTTATCTTATTCGATTCATATATTCCGCTTTCTGCTCAAAAGACGAGTGAACATAGCGATCAAGTGTAATACTTACATTACTATGTCCCAGTATTTCTGACAAAGCTTTTACATCAAAGCCGAGCTTTATACAATTTGTGGCAAAGAAATGCCTTATAGCATGAAAATGTACTGACGGCAAATTTCCGTTTTTTAAAATCTTGGCAAACCTATATTGTATCGTCCTTGGTTCTATTGGCTTTTTCTTGTTAGAAAGTATGTAATTATCATTATCTCCTCTGTTGTTTTTCAAAAGCTCTAAAACACATTTTGGAATGGGAATTTTTCTTTTTGAAGACTCGCTTTTCGGTTCTCCAAGCATAAGCTTAGTTTTGCATAGCCCATTCTTTACTTGTATTCTTTGCAAAGTCTTATTCACACTTATGATACCCTGTTCAATGTCAATGTTTCCCCATTTTAAGGCACAAAGTTCACCTATTCGTAAACCCGTTACTCTTGAAAGATAAATTCCTATAGATGTAAGATCATTCTTTTGAGCCAGTATATCACACAGCTTTTTGTCTTCATCGTCATTCAATATTCTTATTTCAACTCTGTGTTTCTTCGGCATTACAATACCGTCCATGATATTATCTATCTTATAAGTTTTATACGCATATTTGAAAATAGATTTCATAAGAACTAAAATGTCAGTAATATAACGATTCGAGAGATTTTCCTGCTGTTTTCTTCTGATAAAATCATATATATCGTCATTGGTTATTTTACATATACGTTTCTGCCCAAAGAAAGGCAGAATATGTTTGTCAGCTTTTAAAATATAATTTGCAGCGGTTGATTCTTTTATGCGTATTGTGACAGTGCCAAACCATTCCTCATACACTTCTGTGAATGTTTTTCTTATTTGCGTTTTAGATATAAGATCAATGTGATATTTTTTCATCTTTGCAATTATTTCATCTTGCGTTTTGCCGAAAAAAGCATGATATTTTCGTTTTGATCCTGAGGTATCCCAAAATACCCTTCCCTCATATCTTCCGTCTTTTCTGAGATAAACATTTCGATAATTCATCTTAAACCCTCCAAATTTCAGTAAGTTTTTTCATATATATTGTAAGTTTTGCTGTTTTTAATTCTATTTCTACATTTTTTGTTCATACTTATTGACAAATACAGTAATAAGGTGTATAATAACATAGGTAAACAAAATTTACTTTTGAGCTTATGTGCATCTGTTATTAAATTATATATCCTATATTTTCGATTTTAAAGTGCATATTATTATGACAAGCTTTTTTCGTAAAATAGAGGATTTGACGAAAAGGGGATAACTGGCAATGTACAAGATCGACCCGATAGTAAAAGAGATCAGTTCTGAAATAGTTGTCTGCACAGGTGATCAAAAGCTTGAGTACTGTTCAGGTATTGAATTATCAAAAGCTCAATTTGATAAGAGATATGTTATTGATATGATCTATGCAGAGAATGAAAGAATAATCATTGTTCTGAAAGAGGCTGATATAAACAGCACTGATTGGTGTCAGGATAAGGACGTTGGGTTCTTTTAGGTGATATGGTTATGACTTGAAGTATAAATGTAATATCAATATTGGAGAATAAAGTTTGAATTTTTTAATTATAGGTGCAGGACAGTATGGCATGGTTGTCAGAGAGATAGCTCAGGCAACTGGTCGGTTTGACAAAATTGATTTCTTAGATGATAACAATGCTGTCGCTATTGACAGTACAAACAATATTTCAAAGTGGGTAAGTGAGTATAAAATTGCGATAGTGGCGATCGGTAAGGCAGATGTGCGAGAAAAATATCTGACTTTGTTAAAGCAGTGTGGATATGAGCTTGCAACGATTATTCACCCTGACGCATATATTTCACCTACAGCAACGATTGGGAGTGGCTGTGTGATTGAACCCAAAGCGGTCATATATACTGATGTCAGAATTGGCGACGGATGTTATATTTCTGCTGGAGCGGTTGTAAATCACAACAGTGTTGTAGAAGATACTTGTCATATAAATTGTGGAGCAATCATAGCATCGGGTGTTATTGTGCCTAAAGGCATTAAAGTTGATTACGGATTGGTTTTTACTGGAGAGAAGTAGAGTATGGATAAGAAAAAAGTCAAAAGATTTATAGGAAAGTCTGTGGCTGTTTTAGCTGTGGCTTTTGCAATACTCAGTATCGTGTCAAAGCGTAAAAAAAGAGATACTGTTTATGATAATGAGCCTGAGCAGAAAAATCCTCTTGAGGGTAAAAAGGTCATTTTTGTGGAAGACGAGAATGATAAGGAAAATGCTGACGGCATAAGAGGTCACCTCGAGGCTATAGGTGATTGCGACCACAAGCCAGGCTTTTACGAAAGATACATAAAGAGAGGCATTGACATTGTGCTTTCTTTTGGAGGACTTGTTGTTCTTAGTCCTGTTTTCGCTTTGACAGCTTTAGCAATAAAAATCGAAGATCCGGGTCCTGTATTTTTTACTCAGAAAAGAGTAGGGCAGAATAAAAAGTATTTTAAGCTCCATAAATTCAGATCTATGAAAATGTGTACGCCCCATGATGTGCCTACGCATATGCTCGACAATCCTGATCAGTACATAACCAAGGTCGGCAAGTTTATAAGGGCACATAGCCTTGATGAGCTTCCGCAGATCTGGGATATTTTCGTAGGCAATATGTCTGTAATAGGGCCTCGTCCGGGACTTTGGAATCAGGATCTGCTTACTGCGGAAAGGGACAAATACGGCGCAAATGACGTAAAGCCTGGCCTTACAGGCTGGGCGCAGATAAATGGCCGTGACGAGCTTGAGATACCTGAAAAAGCTAAGCTTGACGGCGAGTATGTTAGAAAACTTGGTCCGATAATGGACGCTAAGGTTTTTCTCGGCTCGCTTCATGTGTTTGGTAAGGATGATTCTGTTGTTGAGGGCGGAACGGGTGAGATCTCTAAGGTAGGTCGCCATTATACAGACGGAAAAAGTGATGAAGAGCTAATAGGTCATATTGGCTTTGGAGAGCCTGTAACTGTTGATACAGAAACTAAGAAGAAAGTGCTTATCACTGGTGCAGGGTCATATATTGGTGAAAGTTTCAAGAAGTATGCTGAAGAACACTATTCAGCACTGGATATCGAAACTCTTGATATGCTTGATCCTGATTGGAAGAAAAAAGATTTTTCTAAATTTGACATTGTGTATCATGTTGCAGGTCTTGCACACGCAGACGTAGGCAGTGTTGATGACTCTACTAAGGAAAAATATTATGCTGTAAATACTGACTTAGCCGTTGAAGTTTGCAAAAAAGCAAAGTCAGAGGGCGTAAAAGAATTTATATTTATGTCATCAATGATAGTGTATGGCGATTCTGCGCCTTATGGAAAAGATAAAATTATTGATGAACACACAGTACCAAAGGCAGCGAATTTTTATGGTGATTCAAAACTTCAGGCTGATGTTGCCGTTAGATCTTTTGCGGACGATAGTTTCAAAGTTTTGGTTATCCGTACACCTATGATCTATGGTAAGGGCAGTAAAGGAAACTATCCTACACTTGCAAAGCTTGCTAAAAAGCTCCCTGTTTTCCCAGATGTTGATAACAAGCGCAGTATGCTTCACATAGATAATCTCTGTGAATTTCTGTGTCAGATAATGCTGGTAAGCGATATAAAAGAGAACGCAACAGTTTTTATGCCTCAAAATGCTGAGTGGACAAAAACAAGCGATATGGTAAAAAAGATCGCAGATGTCAGTGGAAAGAAAATAAGAACGCTGAAAATCTTTAGACCGGCAGTGTTTATTGGCAGCAAAATGCCTGGAAAGATGGGCGGGCTCGTTAATAAGGCGTTTGGAAATAGTTGTTATGAGCATGAGGTGTCTGATTATGAGGGAATTAAGTATCAGACGACTTCGTTAAGTGAGAGTGTAGTCAAAACAGAAAGAAATAACGGAAATAGCAGAGAACCTTCTGATAAGGAGAGCCACACGTGAATGTGCGTGATAGTTACACTAAAAAGCATATATTAGTTGTTTCTCAGTATTTTTACCCTGAATCATTCCGTATTAATGATATGTGTCAGGAATGGGTAAAGCGAGGATATAAAGTTACAGTTGTAACCGGAATTCCCAATTATCCTATGGGCAAAACGTATGACGGATATGGTCTTACAAAGAAACGTCATGAAATATGGAATAATATCGAAATTTATCGCATACCATTGATTCCTCGTGGGTCATCATCTATTGGTATGATGATAAATTATTTGTCATTCATGGTTTCAGGTGTGTTAGCAGGCAAGTTTAAACGCATAAAAGCGGACTATGTATTTTCTTTTGAAGTGTCTCCAATGACGCAGGTGCTTGCAGGTATTAGTTTTGCAAAAAGACTAAAAGTTCCTCACTATCTTTATGTGCAGGATCTTTGGCCTGAGAATGTTATTACAGTTACAGGTGTTTCTAATCCGTTGATAATAAAACCAATTGATAAAATGGTCGATTACATATACAAAAACACAGATCAGATTTTTGCGACAAGTCCGAGCTTTGTAGATGCAATATGTGAAAGAAATGTAAGAGTTGATAGAAAAAAAGTTCATTATTGGCCTCAGTATGCAGAGGATTTTTATAAGCCATGCGATGAAAAATGCATCAGTGAAATACCAAATGATGATAGCTTTAAAATAATTTTTACAGGCAATATTGGCACGGCTCAGGGACTGCAAATTCTTCCTAAAACGGCAGTTTTGCTTAAAGATGTTAATGTTAAGTTTGTCATGGTGGGTGACGGACGTTATTTGGATGCCTTTAATGATGAGGTCAGGAAAAATGACGTTGTGGATAAGTTTGTTATGATACCGAGACAGCCTGCCGAAAAAATACCGGGATTATTGTGTGCTTGTGATGCCGCTTTTTTATCATTTCAGGATGATCCACTTTGGACTAAAACAATACCAGCAAAATTGCAAAGTTACATGGCTTGTGGAATGCCTATCATTGCATCTGCACAAGGCGAAACTAAAAGGATAATTTCAGAGGCGGATTGTGGCGTATGCAGTGCAATCGGAGATCACATAGAACTTAGCAAAATGATAAAAGAGATGATGAACGCTGATTTGAATGACATGAGTATCAAGAGCCGACATTATTTTGAGAAACATTTTGATAAGAATATGCTTATGGATCAAATTGAGAAATATTTTATATGACTTATACAAGAGGATGAATGTGTGAAAGTATTAATGATAAATTCCGTATGCGGGATACGCAGTACGGGACGAATTTGCACTGACCTTGCAGAAGTGCTTGTTGAAAATGGGTATGAGGTGAAGATTGCCTACGGCAGAGAAACGGTGCCGGAAAAATATCAGAAGTATGCCGTTAGGATCGGAACTGATATTGATAATAAGATCCATGCGATTCAAACGAGGCTGTTTGATACTCATGGATTTGGCTCAAAGAAAGCCACTGCTGATTTTTTGAAGTGGACAGATAAGTATGATCCTGATATCCTGCATTTGCATAATATCCATGGATATTACATAAATGTTGAAATGCTTTTTGACTGGATAAAGTCAAGACCGCAGATGAAAGTTATCTGGACATTGCATGACTGTTGGGCATTTACAGGGCATTGTGCATATTTTACTGCTGCAAATTGTGATAAATGGAAGACGCAGTGTAAGTGTTGTCCTCAACTTAAGAGTTACCCTACTTGTAATTTCAACGGCAATGTTGAAACTAATTTCAAAAGAAAAAAGTCAGCCTTTACTGGAGTAAAAAATATGACTTTGGTTACTCCGTCAAAATGGTTGGCGGGATTGGTCAAAGAGTCATTTTTGAAAGATTATCCTGTTGAAGTTATAAATAATGGTATTGATACAAGTATCTTCAAACCGACACCAAGTGATTTTAGGAAGAGATATCATATTGAAGATAAAAAAGTTCTTCTTGGTGTAGCTGCTGTTTGGGACGAACGCAAGGGATTAAATGATTTTGTTAAGTTGTCAAAAATGCTTGATGATGATTATAAAATCGTACTTGTCGGTTTATCTGAAAAGCAGATAAAGGAAGTGCCTGACAACATTATAAAGATATCAAGGACGAACAGTGCGGTCGAGTTGGCTGAGATCTATACTGCGGCTGATGTATTCTTGAATTTGACTTATGAGGATAATTACCCGACGGTAAATCTTGAGGCTCAGGCTTGTGGTACTCCTGTTATTACTTATGATACGGGGGGAAGTGTGGAGAGTGCATGTCCGAATGGTGTAGTTATTAAGAAAAATAATCTGGATAATTTATCCAAAACTATTTCCGCATTGTTTAAGTCAATTTTAAATCGTACTGATTTCAGTAGCAAAATATTGTTGATGCGTTATGTAGATGTATATAGAGTGTAATATGAGAAATTATAAAAAATATAATAGTTTAAAAAAAGTTATAAAGGTTTTGCTTTTTTTGTTGTTTATAGTATTGTATGTAATATGCGTTTTCCCATCTTTCGCGGAATCGTTGTATGTTAAAAATTATATTGTAAATGCGTTCTTTTTGATTTTGTCTGTAGCAATGTTGGTTAGACTTTATCTTATGGATGATTTGGACATATTTGATCCAATTGTAATTATTGGATTGCTTTACATTGCTTTGTATTTTTTTGTACCTTTGTATGATATTTCGGTAGGAAAGTATACATGGTATGGGTATGATTTATTCTCTTATGGTGTAAAATCTTCATGCATAGCTTTTTTGGGGTACGTTTGTTTCTATATCGTATATGCTAGATGTTTTAAATTCCACTCAAAACCGTATAATACACAAATAATTAGGCCTACTATTTGTAATAACATAATTATACGAAATCGTAGCATAATTATCCTAGTTATACTTCTTGTTTATTTTGTTTCTTTATCAGCAAATATATTTTATCTTGTTAAGGTTAGTGGGAATAGTTTATTGTACATACTTACCTTAGGTATGGCTGGCGGAGGAAATAATATACAGAAAACAACAAGCTCAATAGGATTTATTTCTATGTTGTCATATTGTACTCCAGCTGCAACGCTATTATATTTTGAATATGGCAAAAGTAAATTTTTAAAAGTGTTAATGTTTGTTCCAATGGTTATTCTTCAGGTTGCAAGAGGTTTTCGTTTTTTTGTTATTCAAATAGCAATTACTTTTTTCTCTTACTACTATTTGAAACACAATAAAAGACCTAAACTTAGTGTTGTTGCCTTTTTTTTGATTGTTGTTGCAATCCCAGTTTTAACCATGACCGTATTTAGGGATTCTATAAGATCTGGATCTGGAATGGATTTATCGATAATAAGTTTTGAAACTTTGGATAAAGCAATCGACGCTACTGTGTGGGATAATTTCAGAATCTATCATAATTATCATGGTATGGTTGGCAAAATTCCATCTGTGTATTCTTATGTCTATGGTAGACAAATGATAATTGGTACGCTAATAATGATGATTCCTAGAATAATTTGGCCAGCAAAATTAGCATCTGCTGCTGGAGTTGACTTGAGTGAGATAATTGGTTTGTCTTTAGAGGGGACGGGGCAGGCTTATCCTAATTTAGGAGAGTATTATTACGCTTTTGGTATAGTAGGTGTGATATTGTTTATGAGTATTTATGGAGTGTATGCAAGATATGTAAAAGATAGATATAAAAAAAGCCAAGATGGTTTGGATATTATTCTATACTCTGTATTGTTAGGCTCAAATTTACAGTTAATAATCCGAGGTTATTTTCCAAGTAACTTTTGGTATCTAGTGTTTTCAATTATCCCGATTATAATTGTGAGGCGAATAGAACGGATTTCTGACTAGGAGTGTTTAGATGGGCAAAATTGCAAAAAACTATATATATAATTTAATTTATCAAATCATTTCAATAATAGTTCCTCTTGTGACTGCTCCTTATGTTGTTAGAGTTTTAGGTGCAAAGGGAACAGGTATTTATTCTTATGTAAACTCTTTGGTTTCGTTGATAACAACATTTGCTATGTTGGGGTTATTCGGTTATGGTAATAGGCAAATTGCTTATGTTAGAGATGATAAGGAGAAATTAGATAGTACATTTTGGCGTATAATGTCTATTAGGGCTTTTATAGGTGTTTTTGCAACGTTTGTATATGTTATTGTTGTTTTGCTTAATGGCAGATATTATTTTTATTTCTTTTTGTATTATACCTATTTACTTGGATATGTTGTGGATTGTACATGGCTCTTTGTAGGCGTTGAAGATATGAAATGGGCGGTGCTAAAAAATATTTTTCTGAAACTATTTGCAACTGCAATGATTTTTATATTTGTAAATGATACAAGTGATGTCGGCATATACATATTTATTCAAGGTGGTTCCATACTATTTGCCAATCTGTTAGCATATTCTCAGCTTAAAAGATATGTTGGGAAACCAAAATTTATTTTATCAAATGTAAAGGATGATATATATGGATCTTTTATGCTCTTTCTTCCAGGAATGGCAGCTACTATATATTTGCAATGTGATAAAATAATGATAGAGTGGTTAGGAAGTAATACAGCACAAGTTGCACAATATGATTATGCTGAGAAAATTGTAACAATTCCATTGTCATTTATTACTGTATTAAGCACTGTTATGATGCCACGGTTAGCTAATGAGTTTGCTAATGGAAGAGAACACAACATATCAATACTATTAAACAAGGCGGCAAGAATTTCATTGTTTTTAGCATTTCCACTATCATTAGGAATGGTTGCCATTTCAATGAAATTAATACCTTGGTATTTAGGTCGTGAATTTTTTTCGTCAATAACAGTGATCAATATTATTTCTCCAATAATAATTACCAACACGTTGACTGGAATTTCGGGAAACCAATATTTTACTGCAACAAATCAAATAGGTATATTATTAAAAGCTCAAGTGACTGCATGTATTGGAAATATCATAATAAATGCATTATTGATTCCACATTATGGTCTATATGGTGCGGCAGTTGCAACCTTAATAAGTAGTGCTGTATGTGCAATTGTGCAATATGTTTATCTTTGTAAGCAGGTGAAACTTCCGGGTTTGTTATATTCGAGTATTAAGTACTTGTTATTTGCTGTAATAATGTTCATAGCGATAGTGTCATTAACATCAGGCATGGAGGCTACTCCTATGACAAATATTATCCAGGTTTTTGTTGGTGTTGTTATTTACTTTGGATTATGTATGATAACTAAAGATAAAACGTTTTTTAATTTAATATCAGTAATACAAAAAAAATTTAAAAGGTGAGTATATGAAAAAAATAATAGTTGTCCACCCTGGCAAACAACACTCTTATAGGTTGGCTGAGGCTCTAAAGCAAAATGATATGTTGCAGTATTATATAACAACGGTTTATAATCGTGACAATTCGTGGACTAATCGTGTTGGAAATCTTTTGAAAGGTGATAATAAAAAACGCTTTTTGACACGAAAGTCTCTGGTTTTTGATGAAAATGTGTTGCAGTATTGCGAATTACGAGGTTTGTTATATTTGCTACTAATACGCATTGTGCCTAGAGCCGCAATAACTCGACGATTAGAAAAGAATATACATTATAATGTATATAAGAAAACAATAAAACTTGCAAAAAAGACCAAACCAGATGCAATCGTTTTTTTTGGTGGCGTTTCAGATAAACATTTTAGATTAAAAGAAAAATATTGTCCAAATGTAAAAGTGATTATAGACGTACCAACACCGTTGGATCAGTATGTAAAAAATGTGCTTAATAATGATATAAACATTACAGGCGATATTTATACAAAGATTGAACAGTCAGCAACATGGAATGTAGAGTCTACAATACCGTCAAGGGTGTATAAGGCAGATGGTTTTTTGGTTGGATCAAGTTTTGTAAAGAAAAGTTTAATGTATTATGGTGCGGATGAAAATAAAATAAAAATAGTTCCATATGGGGTAGATGTATCAAAATTCAAATTAAAAGAATATAGCCGGACTGATAAAGTTAATTTTATATTTGTTGGGTTGGTTAACCGTCGAAAAGGCATACAACATCTATTGCCTGCTTTCGCAAGAATTGATCCAGATAGAGCTAATCTTCATATTGTTGGTAAATATAACGAGAATGACAAACTCATAAATAAATATAGAAACAATGCTAATATTTATTTTGATGGTTTCGTTTTACAAGATGAATTAGTTAATCTATATAACGAAAGTGACGTATTTGTTCTACCTTCTTTAGGAGAGGGGTTGGCACAGGTAGGTATTGAGGCAATGAGTTGCGGATTACCTATTATTGTTAGTGAAAATTCTGGTGTAAATGATTTAATTGTTGAAGGTGTCGAGGGAAAAATAGTGCCTGTATCGAATCAAGACGCCTTGTATAATGCTATGAAATGGTTTGTAGATCATAGTGATAAAATAGAAGAAATGGGTTTAGAAGCACACGAGTTGGCATTAAAACATACTTGGGAACACTATGGTTGCAATGCAGTTAGGGCTATCGGAGAAATACTAGGAGAGGCATGATATAAGTGGAGAAGTATTTAGTTGATGTACCTGTGAGGATCAATATTTGGATCAGGCCAGAGTGTCAGAGAAGACAATTTGAAGTGATAAAGAAAGCAAGACCAAGTATTTTATTTATACAGTCTGACGGTGGAAGAAATGACGAAGAGTGGCAAGCTATATATGCCAACCGAAAGATGATAGATGAAGGTATTGATTGGGATTGTCAAGTATACAGACTTTATGAAGAAAAAAATAATGGGCTCTATAGTATGGCAAAGAAAACCTATAGTTTAATATGGAAAACTGTAGATCGGTGTATCTTGTTAGAAGATGATCACATACCATCTGTGTCTTATTTTCGATTTTGCGCTGAATTGCTAGAAAAATATAAGGATGATATGCGGATAGAATGTATTTGTGGTTTTAACCATCTTGGAGTTTATGAAGATGTTGATTCTGATTATTTCTTTTCAAGACAGGGTTCAATTTGGGGAATAGCAACGTGGAGAAATAGATACATGCAATATGGAGATTTTTCTTATGGAGAAAGTGCATATACAATGAATTTGCTAAAGTGTAGGACTAAACACAATAGGATTGCATGGCGGCGTCTTAATGCATATGCGAAGCAGTCTACGTATGAGGGCCATGTTGCAGGAAATGAGTTTTGGATAGAATTTAATATGTATTCGCAGAACAGATTGCAAATTATTCCACAAAAGAACATGATAAGTAATATTGGTGCAACTGGTAATTCCTCGCATTCTGCAGAAATAAATAAATTGCCTAGGGGAATAAGAAAAGTGTTTAATAGTAAAGTATATGATGTGGATTTTCCTTTAAAGATTAATGATTACGTTATTCCTGATGTTAAATATGAAAAGAAAAGAAATCGGATAATGGGGTATAATTATTCAATAATTAATTTTTATCGGAAGTTTGAGAGATTTGTTAGGATACTTGCTTCAGGTGATATGATGCTACTTAAGAAAAAGTTAAAACGTAATATACAAATTGAGAAATGAAGGATTTTATAATGAAAAAATTATTATTGCTTGGAGGTTCAGCACAACAGGTAATAGCTATAGAAAATGCAAAAAAACTTGGATATTATACGATTCTGTGCGATTATCTTACTGATAATCCCGGTCAGTATGTTGCTGATAAGTTTTATTTAGATAGTACAACAGATAAAGAAAAGATTCTTCAGATTGCTGAAAATGAAAAGATTGATGGAATAGTTGCATATGCATCTGATCTAGCATTCTTGACTTTTACTTGGATATTAATATTTGGAACAAGTTAAAGACATGCTTCCGCAAATTGGATTATCGGTGCTAATGGGGGCAATAGTTTATTCTGTTGTGATATTCAATTTAAGTTCTCTATTAACATTTTTGATACAGGTTTCACTGGAAATAGTTGTCTATTGGATAGGTGCGAAAATATTTCGCATTGAGAGCTATCAGTATATTGTATGTATGTTGAAAAAAGTTAGAAAGTAGATGAATTAATTTGGCAATAAGCAGTGAGGTTTTTAGCGATATTGATAATGAATTATTACGCATAGAATCAGAAATAGATGTTACTCAAATATATTCCTTTTTAAATAAAGTTGATAGAGATTTTCCAATACATCTTTCGTCTAAAGTAGATTTGAAAGAGTATGCAGAGAAGCTTAAATGTCATGCGACTATATGCGCTGTTATAGAAAATAACGTGGTAAGTTCTCTAGTTGCTGGATACGTGGAAAATACCACAGGTAAAATGGCGTATATATCCATTGTGGCTTCGTCTCTTGAATGTAGAGGTAAAGGATACGCTAAGTTTCTCCTTGAAAAATTTGTAGATATATGTAAACAAATGCATTTGAAAGGTATTCACCTCTATGCAGTACCAAGCAATGTTAGAGCGATGAATTTATACAAGAAAATTGGATTTGTAGAATGGCAAGTTGAAGATGAAGAAAGGCCAAATGATGCACATTTGGTATATTATTTAAATTGAGGTGGACAGGTATATGAATATTTTGCTTACATCAGCTGGAAGAAGAGGATATTTGGTTAAGTATTTTCGTGAAGCTTTAAATGGAGATGGTTTTGTTCATGTTGGAAACAGTTCTCCTGTGTCTCCGGCTTTTACTTATGCTGATTATCATATTGTTACACCACTTATATATGATGAAAACTATATTCCATTCTTATTAAACTACTGTAAAGAATATGATATTAAAGCAATAATATCTCTTTTTGATATTGACCTATACGTTTTATCATGTCACAAAAAAGAATTTAAGGATAATGGTATAGAGGTTATTGTATCTGATCCCAAAGTTATCGAGATTTGTAATGATAAGTGGAATACGTATAATTTCTTAATTAATAATGGCTTTAATGCACCTCTTACATATATCAAAAAAGAAACCTTTTATGAAGATTACAATAATATGAAAATTGAATTTCCTGTAATTGTGAAACCTCGTTGGGGCATGGGTTCTATCGGGGTGTATGTTGCAGACAATATTGAGGAACTAAATGTCTTTTATGAAAAAGTCAAGAGAGATATACTCTCGTCATATCTTAAGTATGAATCAAATCAAGACTTGGATAAAGCAGTCTTGATTCAACAAATGATTAAAGGTCAAGAGTATGGATTGGATGTAATCAATGATTTAAATTGCAATTACAAAAATACTATTGTTAGAATGAAATATGCGATGCGTTCAGGTGAAACGGATTGCGCTCTAATTGTTGATGATAATAGAATTAAATCAGTAGGTGAGAATTTATCTTTTGCATTAAAACATATAGCTAATCTTGATTGTGATATTTTCGTTACTGCTAATAATGACATATATGTTCTGGAATTGAATGCAAGATTTGGAGGCGGTTATCCATTTAGTCATATTGCAGGTGTTAATTTACCAAAGACAATTATTAATTGGCTGAGTAATAAACCTGAGGAGTATCTTAGCGCAAAGATAGGAGTATTGGCTCAAAAGGATATTTCCATGCTGGATATCTCCGAATATATGTGTGAAAATGATCATGTAAAAAAATAACTTTTGCAAGGAACTGTTGGATGATTGCTTGTTGTAAGTGATTAAGCAGAACTTTTTGCAATCAGTTAACTTCATGGATGTTTTGCTGAAATTTTGTAGATAAAATATGATATTTATAAGCTAGGAGTGCGATTATTATGGGCAAAATTCTCGTCACCCGTTCCTCAATGCCAGACTATGAGGAATACTGTGAAGAAATAAAGGAACTTTGGGATAGCCATTGGCTGACCAACATGGGAAAGAAACATAAAGAACTTCAGGCAAAACTGGAAGAAATGCTTGGCGTGCCACACGTTACATTGTATACTAACGGTCACCTTGCACTTGAAAATGTGATCGCATCTTTCAATTTTCCAAAAGGCAGTGAAGTAATAACAACTCCATTTACGTTTGCATCAACAACACACGCCATTGTTAGAAATGGACTTGAACCAGTGTTTTGTGATATCAATTCAGATGACTATACGATAGATGTTACGAAAATCGAGGATCTGATAACTGACAAAACTTGTGCGATCGTTCCTGTTCATGTTTATGGAAATATGTGCGATGTAGAGGAGATTGAAAGGATTGCCAAG
Source organism: Ruminococcus sp. RTP21359st1_H3_RTP21359_211015 (assembly GCF_040909065.1). Taxonomy (NCBI): domain Bacteria; kingdom Bacillati; phylum Bacillota; class Clostridia; order Eubacteriales; family Oscillospiraceae; genus Ruminococcus; species Ruminococcus sp. RTP21359st1_H3_RTP21359_211015. The sequence continues at coordinate 2,725 of NZ_JBDGDD010000040.1, read as the reverse complement.
AAGCATGACTTAAAAGTGATCTACGACGCAGCTCATGCTTTTGGCGTGGAGTATAAGGGAAAGTCAAGCGCTTGCTTTGGCTATGCGTCAATGTTCAGCTTCCATGCTACGAAAGTGTTCAACACTATTGAGGGCGGAGCGGTTTGTTATCATGATGACAGCCTTGTTCAGAAATTGAACGATCTTAAAAATTTTGGTATCCATGGTCCTGAAGAGGTCGCTTACATAGGCGGAAATGCCAAAATGAACGAGTTTCAGGCGGCTATGGGAATTTGTAATTTAAGACACTTTGATTCAGAGATACTAAAACGCAAGGCTGTTGTTGAGAGATATCGCAGCCATCTTGAAAATATAGAGGGCATTAAATTGTGTCAACCTCAGCCAGATGTAAAATCAAATTATGCGTATTTTCCTGTTGTTTTCGATGAAAAGGTGTTTGGGGCAAGCCGTAACGAAGTAATGGACAAGCTTGCAGAAAATGATATAGGCGCAAGAAAATATTTTTACCCTCTTACAAGTGCATCACCTGCTTTTAATGGCAAATATGACACCGCAGAAACTCCTGTGGCACTTGATATAAGCGAAAGAGTATTGACTTTGCCGCTTTATGCTGATTTGTCACTTTATGATGTTGATAGGATATGTGATATCATTTTGAAGTAATTGAGAGGAGACAACATGAAAGGAATAATTCTGGCAGGTGGATCAGGCACTAGACTTTATCCGCTAACACGAGTAACATCAAAGCAGTTGTTGCCGGTGTACGATAAACCAATGATATTTTATCCGCTTTCCACACTTATGCTTGCGGGTATAAGAGATATACTTATTATCTCAACTCCTACAGATACGCCACGCTTTGAAGAACTGCTAGGCGATGGGTCAAGCATGGGTCTTAATTTGTCTTATGCTGTTCAGCCTAGCCCAGACGGATTGGCACAGGCTTTTCTCATTGGAGAAGAGTTCATCGGAGATGATTCTTGTGCAATGATCTTGGGAGATAATATCTTCTATGGTGGCTGGTTCAGAAAAAACCTCCGTGATGCAGTTGCTGAGGCTGAAAATGGAAATGCAACAATATTCGGGTATTATGTAAAAGATCCTGAGAGATTTGGTATTGTAGAGTTTGATAATCAGCGCAAGGCCATTTCTGTCGAAGAAAAGCCACAAAATCCAAAATCAAATTATGCTATAACCGGCTTGTATTTCTATCCTAGCGGAGTAAGCCAGAAAGCTAAGCAGGTGAAACCGTCTGCAAGAGGTGAGCTTGAGATCACTGATCTTAATCGCCTTTATCTTGATGACAGTAATCTAAAAGTACAGCTTTTAGGAAGAGGTTTTGCATGGCTCGATACAGGAACAATGGAAAGCCTTATGGAAGCGTCAGTTTTTGTTCAGACCGTTCAGAGCAGACAGGGCGTTGTTATTTCGGCACCTGAGGAAGTCGCTTACTATGAGAAATGGATAACAAAAGAGCAGTTGTTGAAAACGGCAGAAGAATACGGAAAATCTCCGTATGGTGAACATCTGAGAAGAGTTGCGGAAGACAGAATTATTTTTTAAGGTGATAATATGACAATAATAGTAACTGGCGGTGCCGGCTTTATAGGCTCAAACTTTATATTTCATATGTTGAATAAATATCCTGATTACAGGATCATTTGTCTTGATAAGCTTACATATGCAGGAAATCTTTCGACACTTGCACCTGTAATGGATAATCCTAATTTCAGATTTGTAAAGCTTGATATTTGTGACCGCGATGGTGTGAATAAGCTTTTTGAAGAAGAAAATCCTGATATAGTTGTAAATTTTGCAGCGGAAAGCCATGTTGACAGGTCAATCGAAGATCCTGAGGTTTTCCTTAGAACAAATATAATCGGAACTTCTGTGCTTATGGACGCTTGCCGAAAGTATGGAATACAGCGTTATCATCAGGTGTCAACAGACGAAGTATACGGAGACCTTCCGCTAGACAGACCTGATCTGTTTTTTACCGAGAACACACCGATACATACAAGCAGTCCGTATAGTTCTTCAAAAGCAAGTGCAGATCTTCTTGTGTTGGCTTATTACAGAACTTATGGTCTGCCGGTAACTATCAGCCGTTGTTCAAATAACTATGGCCCATATCATTTTCCTGAGAAGCTTATCCCTCTCATGATTGCAAATGCACTGAATGATAAGCCTCTGCCTGTTTATGGCAAGGGCGAGAATGTTCGTGATTGGCTGTATGTTGAAGATCATTGCAAAGCTATCGACCTTATCATACATAAGGGTACTGTCGGCGAAGTGTATAATGTAGGCGGTCACAATGAGATGAAGAACATTGATATTGTAAAGCTGATATGCAAGGAGCTTGGCAAGCCTGAAAGTCTGATCACATATGTTGCAGACAGAAAGGGTCATGATATGAGATATGCCATTGACCCTACTAAGATACATAATGAACTTGGTTGGCTGCCAGAAACAAAGTTTGCGGACGGAATAAAGAAAACGATCAAGTGGTATCTTGACAACAGAACATGGTGGGAGACTATCATTTCTGGTGAGTATCAGAATTATTATGAGAAGATGTATGGGAATAGATAAAGGAGCTTGTTAACATGTCTTTATTCACAAACAAAACCCTAATGATAACCGGAGGAACGGGATCATTTGGAAACGCAGTATTAAACAGATTTCTGGAAACAGATATCGGAGAGATCAGAATATTTTCGAGAGA